>JAKBCJ010000214.1 GCA_021807975.1 Pseudomonadota bacterium
ACGGGTATGGCGGCCGGAACTGAGCGGCCCGTCGGTGGTCGCGATCCGGGACGGCGCCGTCCTGGACATCTCCACCGCCGTTCCCACCATGCGCGACCTGTGCGAAAGCCCAGACCCGGCCGCCGCCCTGCGCGCGGCCGCGGGCGAACCCGTCGGATCGTTGCGGGACCTGCTGGCCAACACACCTGCCGACACGCGCGATCCGACGCGTCCCTGGCTTCTGGCGCCGATCGACCTGCAGGCGATCAAGGCCGCCGGGGTGACCTTCGCCATCTCCATGCTGGAACGCGTCATCGAGGAACGCGCCCGCGGCGACATGAACGCCGCGGGCGCGATTCGTCAGGAGGTCACGCGCCTGGTCGGCGACGACCTGAGCAAGCTGAAACCCGGATCGGCCGAGGCGATGCGGCTGAAAGAGGTGCTGATCCAGCAAGGCGCCTGGAGCCAGTATCTGGAGGTCGGCATCGGCCCTGACGCCGAGATATTCACCAAATCCCAGCCCATGGCCGCGGTTGGCACCGGGATGGACGCAGGCATTCACCCCGGTTCCTCCTGGAACAATCCGGAGCCGGAGGTCGTGCTGGCGGTTGCCTCCGACGGCCGGATCGTCGGCGCGACGCTGGGCAACGACGTGAACCTGCGCGACGTGGAAGGCCGGTCGGCCCTGCTGCTGGGCAAGGCAAAGGACAACAACGCCTCCTGCGCGATCGGTCCGTTCCTGCGATTCTTCGATAGCGGATTCGGCCTGGACGATATCCGCTCCACCACCGTGACGCTGCGCGTGGACGGCCCCGAGGGCTTTGTGCTGGAAGGATCGTCCTCGATCGCCAGGATCAGCCGCGACCCGGCCGATCTGGCGGGGCAGATGGTCAACGCGCATCACCGCTACCCCGACGGTGCGGTGCTGTTCCTGGGCACGATGTTCGCGCCGATCCAGGACCGCGACACGCCGGGCCAGGGCTTCACCCACAAATATGGCGACATCGTCACGATTGCCGCGCCGAAGCTGGGGCGTCTGGTCAACCGCATGGCAAGGACCGACGCCTGCGAGCCATGGATCTTCGGTCCCGGCGCGCTGATGCGCAATCTGGCGGGGCGCGGACTGATTTAACCGTTCGGCGCAGTCACCCCTCGCGCCGGACCGTCATCGCGTAACGAAACCGCCCGCCCGGGTGCAGGTTGCGCGACAAATCCACCAGCGTGCGGCCGCTGCCGAAATAGCGCCGTGTGATCAGCAGCGCGGGGCTGCCGGGCTCCACCCGCAGCAGGGCGGCCTGTTCTTCTGTCACCAGCGTGGCTTCGATATCCTGATGCACCTCGGTGATCGAAACCCCGAACCGGTCCTCGATCTGCGCGAAGATCGCCCGTGTATGCACCCGGGGCGTGGCGGCAACGTCGGCATAGCGTCCGTCGATCATCACCGTGGTCAGGCACAGCGGCCCGTCCGCCCCAAGCGGCCCCCGCGATTCTCCGGGTAATTCGCGCAGCCCGACCAGCCGCAGCCACTGCCGGCCGGGGCGGCAGCCCAGTTCCTCCGCCTCCTTGCCGGTTACCGACACCATATCCGCCGATGTCACCCGGTATTGCGCGTCGGAAGCGAACTGAAACAGATCCTGCAACGATTGCAGCGTGTGGTAGTAGCTGGTTTGCGGCCGGTTCGCCTCGACCCGCGTGCCCACGCCCTTGCGCGCCGACAGCAGTTTCATGCCGCGCAGATGCCCGATCGCCTGCCGCACGGTCTGGCGGCTGACGCCGAACTCCTCCGCCAGCATATGTTCGGTCGGCAGCAAGGACCCGATCGGGTGCGCGCCCGTCGCGATCCGGTCCTGCAACGTCCTGGCGACCTTGAGATAAAGCGAGGCGGACCCGTTGTTCGTCATCGGGCCGCCTGTAACGCAGTCAGACAACCTTGTCTGCCCGCAGCTTCGCCACCTCATCCGCCGACAGACCCAAACGGCCCAACACCGAATCCGTATCGGCGCCGAAAGCCGGGGCAGCCACGGTTGGCGGCGGCTGGCCATCGATGCGCACCGGCCCGACCAGTCCCTCCACCGGCGCTCCGCCCTCGGTGCGGGTAAACGAGGCAACCCGCCCGCCATCCCGCACGAACGGATTGTCCAGCGCCTGCCCCACGTCATAGACCGGCGAGGCTGGCACTACGCCGCCCAAAGTCTCCATCCACTCGGCCGTCGTCCGTGTCACCAGCACCGAATCAAGATCCCGGGTCAGCGCGTCCCGGTTGGCCAGACGCGCCTTGAAGCTGGCATAACGCGGATCGGTGCCCCATTCCGGCCGGCCGATGCATTCGGCCAGCACCGGCCAGAACTTCTCCTTGTTGCACATCAAGAACATCCAGCCGTCCTTGGTGCGATAAAGCTGTGACGGTGTCAGCGACGGATGCGCGCCGCGCGGTTCGCGGCCTTGCAGATGCCCGGCATTCAGATACCAGGTCGCAAGATAGTTCAGGTTGTGCAGCGCAGTGTCGAACAGGCTGACATCCACATCCATGCCGATCCCGGTCTTGCGAGCGCCCAGCACGCCGGACACCAACCCGAACACCGTCATCAGCCCGGTCATCATATCGACGATGGACACACCGAACCTGGCGGGCGGGCCGTCCGGCTCCCCTGTCAGGCTGCAATACCCGGCTTCGGCCTGCATCAGGTAGTCATAGCCCGGCCAGCTCTTACGCTCGTTGTCGCGGCCATAGGCCGACAAATGGGCGCAGACGATAGCGGGGTTGGCATCCTTCAGAGACGCATAGTCCAGCCCTAGTTTTTCCGGCAGGTCACCACGCAGATTGTCCAGGATCGCGTCCGACTCACCCACCAACCGCCGCAGCAGGCGCATGCCTTCGGGATGCTTCAGGTTCAGCGTCATGCTGCGCTTGTTGCGATTGAACGCCTGGAAGAACTGACTATCCCCAGGGCCGAACATATACGGCCCCACCGCTCTGCCGACATCGCCGCCCTCGGCGGGATTTTCAATCTTGATGACCTCCGCGCCCAGATCGGCCAGCAGCATCGTACCGAACGGGCCGGCGCCGTATTGCTCGACGGCGATCACCGTGACGCCATCCAGCGGCAGGGTGCGTTGACCTTGGGTCATGCGTCGCCCCCCTAGATCGGATTGCGTTCGATAAGGCGACGCGCGATCAGCAAACGCTGAATCTCGTTCGTCCCCTCGCCGATCACCAGCAGCGGGGCATCGCGGTACAGCCGCTCCACCAGGAACTCCTTGCTGTAGCCATAACCGCCATGGATGCGCATCGCCTCGATAGCGTTCTCCAGCGCCGATTCGGTGGCGAACAACTTGGCCATCCCGGCCTCGTAATCCACCCGTTCGCCGCGGTCGTATGCCTTGGCCGCCGCATCGACCAACAGGCGGGACGCCTGGGTGCGGGTGGCCATATCGCCCAGCTTCAACGCGATCGCCTGATGCTCGTGGATCTTCTTGCCGAACGTGCTGCGCTGCTGAACATAACGCACCGCCTCATCCAGCGCCGCCTGGGCCAGCCCCACACCGCGCGCCGCGACGTTGATGCGCCCCAGCTCCAGGCCAGAGATCGCGCAGGCCATGCCGCGGCCCTCGACGCCGCCGATCAACCGGTCGGCCGGGACGCGATAGTCCTCGAACACCAGTTCGGCGCTGTCGATGCCCTTGTAGCCCAGCTTCTCCAGCTTGCGGCCGACCCGGAAACCCGGGCCCTTCTCTGCGATCAGCATGCTCATGCCGTGATGCCGAGGCTGGGCGTTGACGTCGGTCTTCACCAGCAACGCCACGACACCGCCCTGGATGCCGTTGCTGATCCAGGTCTTGGTCCCGTTGACGACGTAATCGTCACCGTCCCGCCTGGCCGTGACCCGGATGGCCTGCAAATCCGTGCCGGTATCCGGTTCCGTCAGTGCCAGCCCGCCACGCAGTTCGCCCGTGGCAAAGCGCGGCAGGAACGCCCGCTTTTGCGCCTCGGTGCCCGATTTGGCGACGATCGTGGCCATGATTAGGTGGGAGTTGATGATGCCGGCGACCGACATCCACACGGTGGAGATCCGTTCGATGATGCGGGCATAGGTCTGCGCCCGCAGTCCCATGCCGCCGTATTCCGCCGGAATGACGGCGCCGAACAGCCCCATTTCCTTCATCCGGTCCACGATGTCCTGCGGATAGATGTCGTCGTGTTCCAACTGCATCGCCACCGGGCGCACGTGGCGTTCCAGGAAGCGATCCACGCTATCCAGGATCAGGCGGTCCTGGTCGTCCTGTTCGGCGGCATCTTGATTGGCGGTGGTCATGCGACGGTCCTCGGGGCAATGGAGTCGGCCAAAGCGGCGACTGGATGGCGGGAGAGCGACAGCACCGCCTGTTGGATGCGGTCAGTCGCTCCAGGGCTGAGTGCAACAGCAGCGTTGCCCCGGTATTTCGCAACGATATCGGCGTTGGACAGTGGCCGATCCGGCGCGCCGCGATTGATTTCCTCGCGATGGCGCAGCGTCCGCCCGTCCCGCAGCCGAACCACGAGTTCACCGGAATAGGTGCGTGGAAACGGCGAATCCGGATCGATTTCATAACCAACCCGCGCCGCGAGGGCCAGAATGTCCGGGTCGGCAAGTGTTTCGGGTTCCAGTTCCGCCAGCGTCAGCCGCCCGCGCATCCAGGCAGCGGCGACCAGATACGGCACGCTAAACTGCGCATCGTAAGCGTTGGCCGGGTGCTGCTTGTTGGCCTGGGGCTCGCACACCACCGGGATAACCTGTTCGGGCACCAGCGCGGTAATCGACTCGATATCCCCGGCCGCGATGCCATCGCGCAGCACCAGCGCCGCGTCGATGGCGGCATGGGTGAAATGGCACGCCGGAAACGGCTTGATCGACGTCGCCGCCAGTTCCCAAACAACCCCCAGCCCCGCCGTCGCTCGGTTCAAATCCAGGCCCTCGGCCCGAGCGGCGAGATAGGCGTTATAGAACCCGAAGCGGCCGGAATAAGGCCGCGTCGCGCCGACGAAGCCTTGTCGAGCCAAAGACGCCGCCGTGATACCCGCCTGGGCCGCCCAGCCGGGGTGCAGGCGCTTGTTCCAGGCGCCATCTTCCAGGAACTCCAGCGAACCGGAGGCCGTGGCCAGTGCAATCCCCTGCGCATGCACCAACTCGCGTTCGGTCAGCCCGAACACCCGCCCGGCCACCAGCGCGGCGGCGAACGCATTCACCACCCCGGTGGGATGAAACCCCGCCGCATGGAACAGGCCGCCCGCCACCGAGGCGATACGGGTTGCGGCTTCCACCCCGGCGATATAGGCGATCAGCAGTTCCTCGCCCGACGCACCGACATGCATCGCGGCGGCGAAGGCGGCGGGAAAGACCGCGGCGGTGGGATGGATAACACCGCCCAGATGGGTGTCGTCGGAATCCAGCCCATGACACAGCAGCCCGTTCATGATGGCGGCATCGCGCGGCGGCAGGCGGGCAGGCATGCCGAATACCGGCACCGCACCAGCCCCGCCGAGGCCTTGCAGCGCGGTCAGCGTGCGGTGCGCGAAATCGTATTTCGTCGAGGCATGGGCGATGCCGACAGCGTCCAGCACATGATGCGCCGCGCGTTCCCGCACGACCTCGGGGATGTCCCCGATGCGCAGGCCGGCTGTGAATTTCGCCAGCCCCAAAGCCGGTTCCACCGCGCTCATGACGCTACCGCACTGGCGCGCGTGGGGATCAGACTGCTGCGATCGAAGGTCATGAACACCGTGCCGTCGGCCTTCAGGCCCTGCGTGCGGGTGGTGACGATGCCCTGGGTCGGCCGGGTCTTGCTGGGGCGCACCGCCAGCACTTCGGATCGGGCGTAGATCGTGTCGCCGGGGAAGACCGGGGCGGTCAGGGTGATTTCCTTCCAGCCCAGATTGGCGATGGCATTCAGGCTGATATCGTCCACCGTCATGCCCAGCACGATCGCCAGCGTCAGGCCGCTGTTGACCAGTGGCTTGCCGAATTCCGATTTGGCGGCGAACGCGGCGTCGCAGTGCATCGGATGCCTGTTCATCGTCATCAGGCTGAAATTGATGTTGTCGGATTCAGTCACGGTGCGTCCCGGCCAGTGCTTGAAGGTCTGGCCGACGGTGAAATCCTCCAGGAAACGGCCATGCGTTTCCTGCTGTGGCGTGATGCGATCCATTGATGGGTTCCTCCGGTCGTGTTTCGTGGACGCGCGGTTAGCGGACACTTACGCCATATCCGGACCCGGATTGCCAAGAGTATCCCGGGCACGGAGTGCAGCATCGGCGACCGCCGCTTCCAACATCATATGTACGGACATATATCCGTCAAGTCACTTTCCTGACCGCATTATGACCCGCGATTCTCAGCCCAAATAGGGTATTGACGCGAAGTATGTACGGACATGATAGTCGTCCCACGAGGCCGAAAAGGCTTTATGGAGGATAATTTGTCCGGACACATACAAAGCAAAATCCCGCCGCGGATCGTCAATTCCGGCGCGCGCCTGGATCGCCTGCCGATCTCCCGCTTTCACTGGCGGGTGCTGTGGCTGATCAGCGCGGGCGCGTTTCTGGACGCGTTCGACATCTACCTGGCCGGCGGCGTCATCGCCGCGATGCTGCGGGAGGGTTTTTCCACCCTGCGACTGAACGCGATGTTCGTGTCGGCCACCTTCTTCGGCATGCTGATCGGTGCCGGGCTGGCGGGCTGGATCGGTGACCGCATGGGCAGGCGGTATTCGTATCAGGCCAACCTCGCGATCTTTGGCGTTGCCTCGATCGCCGCCGTGTTCGCCCCCAATATCTACTGGCTGATTGGCTTCCGGTTCCTGATGGGCCTCGGACTCGGTGCCGAACTGGTGGTCGCGGCTGGCACCCTGTGCGAGTTCGTGCCGCCCCAATTCCGCGGCCGCTGGGTTTCGTTGATGGGCCTGATCATCAATTCCGGCCTGCTGGTCGCGACCTTCACCGGCTATTTCGTCATCCCCAACCTGGGCTGGCGCGCTATGTTCGCCATCGCGGGCTGCGGCGCATTGGTGGTGTGGGTGCTGCGCAAGCGCATGCCGGAAAGCCCGCGCTGGCTGGAATCGGTCGGCCGGCTGGACGACGCCGAAGCCGCCCTGCAAGCCATCGAACGCGAGACCGAGGCGCGTTGCGGCCCGTTGCCGCCGGTTGACCGGTTGCAAAGCCTGGAGATCGGCCATGTCCCGGTCTCGCGGCTGTTCGCGCCGGACATGCGCGGCCGCCTGCTGGCCGCGTGCCTGACGGTCGTGGCTGTCAATGTCTCGGTCTATGGCTTCGTCGCGTGGCTGCCGACATTCCTGGTGAAACAGGGCATGACCATCGTCCAATCGCTTGGTTTTACCACATTGATGTCGTTCGGCAGCACGGCCGGCGCGCTGGTCGGACTGGTGCTGGCCGACCGCTTCCCGCGCCAGAAGTCGCTGGTGGCAATCTGCGCCGCGATCATCGTGCTGGGTGTCATCTATCCCGCCATGCGCGATCCGGCGGCGCTGACCGTCGTCGGCTTCGCGCTGATCACCAGCATTTATGTCCTGGTGACCATCGGACTGTATGCGTACGTGCCCGAGCTGTTCCCCACCGAACTGCGGCTGCGCGGCACGGGCATTTCTGGCATGTGCGGCCGGGCGGCATCGATCTCCACGCCGTATCTGGCGGTGACGTTGTTCGAACGGTTTGGCGTCCAGGGTGTGCTGACGATGGTATCGGGGGTCCTCGTCTGCCTGGTGGCGGCGATCCTGGCGCTGCGGCTGGAAACCGGGCAACGCTCGTTGGAAGACACGGCTGCGCCGGCTACACCGGC
>JAKBCJ010000215.1 GCA_021807975.1 Pseudomonadota bacterium
GTGATGCCGGTAGTTCCCCATGATCAGCTCCCGGGCGTTTTCCATGAAGAATACGTCGGGCAAAAGGTCCAGGGCGAAGTCGCCGCTTCGGCCGATCAGCGTGTTTTCCGGCCGGTCTTCCCGATGGTTGTTCGGGTTGGCGCGCGACAGATGCGTACACGGCGCGCACGATATCATCACGTCCAGACCGCCCGTGGCGATGCCGGTCAGCCGCGCGAACTCACGCGGTTCCAGCGTCATCATATCGCGGTTCAGCGGCGCGACCCCGTGGTTGGCAAAGTAGGTTCGGTTGCAGTCCGAAGCGCCCTGGCCGCCGCTCGGTTTGGCGAGTTCCAAATCCACCGCGCCGACAAGCCGGAAGCCGGCGCGCCGCGCAAATCCCGCGCTTGTACCGCCGCCGCAACTGAAAAAGTCGGCGACCGTCCACTCCCTGGTTCTGGCGGCGTCGCCGATCATTTCCCTGCATCTGCCACACCGGACAGGATTCGGTCGAGCGCGGTTCGCAGCGTGCCGGGCGTTCGCGCCTCACATTCCCAGATAACGGCCGGGTGCCATCCCAGGGCTCGGAGGTCCGCCTGGTTCCGTTGATCCCGGCGGCGGTTTTCCTCCAGCTTGGCGGACCAGAATGCGGTGTTGGTTTTGGGCCGGCGTACGCCGCGGTCGCACATCGTGCAGCCATGCCAGTAGCAGCCATGCACGAAGATCGCCGCCTTGAACCGCGGCAGAACGATGTCGGGGCGGCCCGGAAGATCGCGCCGATGGAGCCGGAATCGCAGTCCAAGGCCGAACAACGCCCGCCTGACCGTCATCTCCGGCGCGGTGTTCTGTGTGCGCACACGCGCCATTTGGGCGGATTTGACGCTGCGTTCCATACTGCTGTTCACCCCGTCGAGACGGATGGTTGATCAATCGCTGCTTGCGTACCGGCGCCGGATCGGGCCGACTCCCGGAGGACAGGAGACTCCCCGATGCGAACATCCGACCTGGCGAGGCAATTCGACCTTCGCGCGCTGCCACCGTCGTTCCATGAAGACCCGTTCCCGACTTTTAACGCGCTACGGACGCATGAACCGATCAAGCGCATGCCGGACGGTTCATTATTCCTGACCCGCCACGCCGATCTTGTCACCGTCTATCGCGACGCCAAGACCTTCAGCAGCGCCAAGGAAGCGGAGTTCGGCCCGAAATTCGGCCCCGGCACGCCGCTGTTTGCCCACCACACCACCAGCCTGGTCTTCAACGATCCGCCTCGGCATACCCGCGTCCGCCGCTTGATCGCCGGCGCGCTGACAACCAGGGTGATCGCGGATATGGAACCCGGTCTGATCGCCCTGGTGGATTCGCTGCTGGACCGGATCGCGATGCTGGGCCAGTTCGATCTGATTGCGGATTTTGCCTCTGCCATCCCGATCGACGTGATCGGCAATCTTCTGGCCATCCCGCCGGATGCCCGGGGTCCGTTGCGGGACTGGTCGCTGGCGATCCTGGGCGCGCTGGAGCCTGCGCTGACGCCGGAAACTCAGGCCGCGGGCAACCGGGCGGTGACGGAATTCATGGCGTATTTGCAGGTGCTGGTCGCCGAACGCCGCCGCCATCCGGGCGATCCCGGCAGGGATTTGCTGACCCGGCTGATTCAGGGCGAGGCGGATGGCGGGCAGCTTAGTGAGGCGGAACTGCTGCAAAACTGCATCTTCATCCTGAACGCGGGGCACGAGACGACGACCAACCTGATCGGTAACACGCTGGTGACCCTGGCGGGCGAACCGGACATCGTCCGCCGGCTGAATACCGAACCGGAGGTGATGAAGCCGGCGATCGAGGAATTCCTGCGCTATGAAAGCCCGGTGCAACTAGGCAACCGCATGACGATGGCGGACACCGAAATCGCCGGGGTTCCGGTTGCCGCCGGCACGCCGGTTACGCTGTGCATCGGCGGGGCCAACCGCGACCCGGAGGTCTTCGCCAATCCGGATCGGCTGGAGATCGATCGCTGGCCCAACCGCCAGTTGGCCTTCGCATTCGGTGTCCACCAATGCGCCGGCCTGACTGTCGCCCGGTTGGAGGGCACGATCGCCATCGGGCGGTTTTTGCGGCGGTTCCCCAATTATCGCCTGAATGGCCAACCGACGCGCGGCGGGCGCGCGCGGTTTCGGGGATTCCTGGCGGTCCCGGCCGCGATCGAAGAATAATGGCTCGCCGCTAACTTTTCGTTAACCAACAGCGCCTAGCATCGCTCCGGTCTGAACAAGGCCCCAAACGGCGGCGGCCGGAATGTTCGCGGAAGGGGCGGTTATGTTTGCATTCAGGACAACACCGAAGGCGACGGACGCGGAGGCCGAACTGGCCGCGATCGACCGGTCGCAGGCCATTATTCACTTTGGGCTGGACGGCACGATCCTGACCGCAAATGAAAATTTCCTCCGCATTATGGGCTATACGCAGCAGGAAATCGCGGGCAAGCACCATTCCATGTTCGTATCCGCGGACGAACGGGACAGCGCGGATTACAAGTCGTTCTGGACCGAACTCCGCAACGGCGCATTTCAGGCCAAGGTGTTCAAGCGCGTGGCCAAGGGCGGGCGCGAGGTCTGGTTGCAGGCCAGTTATAATCCAGTCATGGATTCGGCGGGCGCGCCGGCCAAGGTGATGAAAATCGCCACGAATGTGACGCAGGCACATCTGGATTCCGCCGATAAAGCCGGGCAGATCCGGGCGATCCGCCGGTCCCAGGCGGTGGCCGAATTCGATCTGAATGGCCGGATACTGGATGCCAACGATATTTTTCTTCAGGTCATGGGCTATACGCTGCCCGAGATCGTGGGGCAGCACCATCGTCTGTTCATGCCGGCAGCCGACCGCGACACCCTTGCGTACCGGGAGTTCTGGGCCGGTCTGGCGCGCGGGGAATACCGCAAGGCCGAATTCAAGCGGATCACGAAGGGCGGCGGGGAAGTGTGGTTGCTGGCAACGTACAACCCGATCATGACGCCTGACGGCATACCGTTCAAAGTGGTGAAATTTGCCTCCGACGTGACAGAATCGCGGATGGACTCCGCGAATTACCTGGGCCAGATTCAGGCGATCCGCAGATCGCAGGCCGTTATCGAATTCGGCCTGGATGGCACGATACTGACCGCGAACCAGCTATTTCTGGACGCGACCGGCTACACGCTCGATGAAATCGCCGGCCGGCACCACCGGATGTTCATGCCCGCGTCAGAGCGGGACAGCGCCGCGTACCGGACGTTCTGGGCGGGGTTGGGCGCTGGTGAGTACCGGTCGGGCGAATTTCAGCGGCTTCGCAAGGACGGTAGAGAGATTTGGTTTCAGGCGACGTACAACGCGATCTTCGATCTGAACAACAAACCGTTCAAAGTCGTTAAATTCGCAGCCGACATAACGTCCCGTGTCGCGGCGAGGGCGGAGTTCGGCGAATTGATCGAAACCGTCGCCGCGGCCGCCCACGAGCTGAGTGCGTCGATCAACGAAATTTCCGGCACGATGGTGCGTTCCCAGGAAACCGCCAGCAGCGCGGTGGAGAGGGTCGCGGCGGCCGACCAGTCCGCGCAAAGGCTGAGTACGGCGGCCCGGGCAATGGGGCGCGTGGTCGATCTGATCAATAGTATCGCCGGACAGATCAATCTGCTGGCCTTGAATGCGACGATCGAAGCTGCCCGGGCCGGGGAAGCCGGCCGGGGCTTCGCCGTGGTCGCGACAGAGGTGAAGAATCTCGCCAATCAGGCCCGGGGCGCGACCGAGGAAATCATCAAGGAAATCGACGGTATCCGCATGGTCAGCGGCGATGTGGTGGAATCGCTGTCGGCGATCAAGCATGCCATCGATTCGGTCAGCGAATTCGTGACATCGACGACGGCCGCGGTAGAGGAACAGAGCGCGGTGACGGAGACTATCTCCTCCAACATGCAGACGGCGTCGCAACGGGCCGGGACTCTGTGGGCGGCGTGATCCGACAGAGAGTGGGCCGATGAGCATCGGGCTGTGACTGCATCCGAACGAGTGCAATAACCGCGCGCGGGCCTGAATGCCTGGCGCTGGTCAGGCGGGCTTATCGTAATCGAACAGCGCCATGAATCCGAAATCCATGTGCAGTTGCTGGTGGCAGTGAAACAGCGTCGGGCCGGGATTGTCGGCGACGAAATCGACCTCGGCTTCCTGGTAACCGCCCAGCATGACGACGTCCTTCATGATTCCGCCGGTTGCCTTGCCGGCGATCCGCGTCAGTTCGAAACTGTGCCGGTGCAAATGGATGGGATGGATGTCGTCGCTTTCGTTCCGCATCCGCAGCCGGTACCGGCGCCCCGCGGTCAGGCGCAGCAGCGGTTCGGCCATTGCCATCGTATCAGGGTAGGCGATCCCGTTGATGGTCCATCGGTTGAAGCCGCCATCGGCTGCATTATCCTTGGCAAAGACCATGTCGAAAACATGGTCCGGCGGGGTGGATGTCGGTGACGAACCGAAGACCGTGTAGTCCCATTTCGCCGAACGCGGCTTCTGCCAGACCGGCTTGCCGCGGGCGCCGGCATATTCCACCACGATCCCCATACCGTGGCCGCGATCGTCATCGGACAGGTCGCCTAGCACAAACACGCCAGGATGGGTCATTTCCACGACCGCCGAGATGCGTTCGGCGGTGCCGATCCACAGCACCGGCACCTCGGCCGGATGCGGGACGGGGTTGCCGTCCAGGGCGATGACGCGAAACTTGTGTCCAGCCATGGCCAGGCTGCGGATTTCGCCCGCGCTGCCGTTCAGGATGTGGAACAGCACGCGCTGTCCGTGTTTGACGCGAATGGGCTCGCCGTGGCCCAGCATGCGGCCGTTGATGGTGAAGAACTGGTAGCCGACCTCGAAGCCCTTCGACATGCCCCGCTTGATGGAGGCGTTCATGGCGGCTTCGCCGGTTTCCTTCAGGCTTTTGACTTCGTCGCCGGCCAGGAAATCCATGGCCATGTCGCCACCGCGGCTAAGCGTCGGCCCGAATTCTTTCAGAACCAGAAAAATCTCCTGGTCATAGGCGCCGGGATTGTCCTTGGGCTCGATATAGACTGGCCCAACCAGACCGGAATACTGGCCGCGATCCAGGTCCGCCGCCGCGCGCACATGGGTATGATAGAAACGAAAGCCGCTCGGCCGGGGGGTGAAGGTCTCGCGGATCGTGCCGTTCGGGGGTACTACCCGGGATCCTTCCTCCTCCGCGCCATCGACATCGGACGGTATCCATTGGCCGTGCCAGTGGAGGAATTCGCGATGATCGGTCTTGTTGCGAATATCGACCGTGACCGGCTGGCCTTCCTTGAACCGCAGCAGCGGCCCGGGGAACTGCCCGTTGTACAACATGGTTGAAACGATCTGATCGGGGCTCAGTTCGGCCAGGCCATGCGCGATGTCGATCGTGTAGTCCGCCTTGGCTGCATCCCGCTGCTCGGCCTGTGCCGGCAGAATGCGGTGGGCGGCCGCGCCGGCCAGGGACAAGCCGCCGAGTTTAAGGAACTCACGACGATCGGTGACGATTTTGAGTGCCATGGACGTTCTCTCCGGTTTCGGATTCGATTGTTGGGCTTTTATGGCTGACTTCGCCGGTCAGCTCCCGCAGCCGTTCCCGGGCTGTGGCCAGGCCTTCCCGGCCTAGAGTGGTGGCGGTGTAGATTTTACGGCGGCGGCCCAGGCGGCCGTCGGAATCCTGGCGGGAGGTCAGATAGCCGCGTTTTTCCATCGCCTGAAGCATTGGATATAACGTGCCCGGGCTGATGCGGTATCCGTGCCGGGCGAGTTCGTCGATCATCCACTGGCCGTACACCTCTCCCTCCACCGCATGGTGCAGGATGTGAATGCGCACGAAGCCGCCCAGAAGGTCTTGAAATTCGATCATATCGGTTGCCGTTATCGGGTTTCGATCATAGCCTGTCCGGATGCAGAAGTCACCTGTCGATCGCACCGCTTCATTACAGCCCGCGACTGGTTCCGTGCTGGAGATTTTTCTGGTTTTCCTGAAGTTGGGATTGACCTGTTTCGGCGGCCCGGCGGCCCATTTGGGGTATTTCCGAGCGGAATTCGTGGAAAGGCGGCGGTGGCTGACGGAGCGCGGGTATGGCGATCTGGTGGCGCTGGCGCAATTTCTGCCGGGGCCGGCGTCCAGTCAGACCGGGTTCGGTATCGGGCTGATGCGGGGCGGTCTGCCGGGGGGCCTTGCCGCCTGGACCGGGTTCACGCTGCCGTCGGCGGTTCTGATGGTGCTGTTCGCGTTCGGTGCTGGCAGTACCGCCGGCTCGCCGGCGGGGGCCGGACTGCTGCATGGGTTGAAGCTGGTTGCGGTGGCGATCGTGGCTCAGGCAGTGATGGGGATGGCGCGCAGCCTGTGCCCCGATCGCACCCGGGCCTCCATCGCGGCGGTTGCGTTGGTCGTCATGCTGCTTGCACCCGGGGCGCCGGCCCAGATCGGGACGATCGCGGTGGGCGGCATCGCGGGGTGGATAGTGTGCCGCGGCGCTGCCGGGGCCGCGCCGGACGACATCGCGATGCCGGTTTCGCGCCGCTTTGGCACGGCCTGTCTGATTGCCTTCTTTGTGCTGCTGGTGGTTGCGTTACTGCCTGTGCAGCCCGGTGCGCTGGCATTGTTCGACGCGTTTTATCGCTCCGGGGCGCTGGTTTTCGGCGGCGGGCATGTGGTGCTGCCATTGTTGCGCGACGCGGTCGTGGCGCCGGGCTGGATTTCCGACAGCGCATTCCTGGCCGGCTATGGGGCGGCGCAGGCGGTGCCCGGTCCGCTGTTCACTTTCGCTGCCTATCTTGGGGCGCTCGCGGTGCCGAACGGTCTGGCCGGTTCGGCGATTGCCCTGATAGCGGTCTTCGTGCCGGGTATTCTGTGCTTCCTGGGCGCGCTGCCGTTCTGGCACGCCCTGCGGGTCAGGTCCGGCGCACAAGCCGCCATGCGCGGCACCAACGCCGCCGTCGTCGGTCTGCTCGGCGCCGCGCTGTACAACCCGGTTTGGATCAGCGCGGTTCGGACATCCGGCGATTTCGCGGTCGCCGCGTCAGGCTTTATCCTGCTGTCCGTCTGGCGCGCACCCCCGCTGCTGGTCGTCTGTCTGGCGGCGCTGGCCGGGTTCTTGCAGTGAACCTTCCGTTATTGCGATGGAGGTTATGGTTCCAATGAATGGGCTGGGCGGACTCAACAAATCACCCCGGGGCGTCGTTATCGGCCTGGTGCAAATGAAACTGCCGGCGATCGAGACGCGGGCCGACATCGCCGCACAGGTTGAAAGGATCGTCGCCATGGTCGGCAAGGCCAAGCGCGGGATGGCCACGCTGGATCTGGTCGTGTTCCCTGAGTACGCACTGCATGGCCTGTCGATGGACATTCGCGATGAAATTCTGTGCGATCTGGACGGGCCGGAGGTTGCCGCGTTCTCCGCCGCCTGCATCGAGCACAAGGTCTGGGGCTGCTTTTCCATCATGGAGCGCAATCCGGGTCGGATGCCGTATAATTCGGGCATTATCATCGACGATACCGGCAAGCTGGCCCTGTATTACCGTAAACTGCACCCGTGGGTGCCGGTGGAACCGTGGGAGCCGGGGAACCTCGGTATTCCCGTCATTACCGGGCCGAACGGTTGCAAGCTGGCACTGATTATCTGTCATGATGGCATGTTTCCCGAGATGGCGCGCGAGGCGGCTTATAAGGGCGCGGAGATCATGCTGCGCACCGCTGGCTATACCCCGCCGGTTCGCGCGGCGTGGCAGTTCACCAATCAATCGAACGCGTTCTGCAA
>JAKBCJ010000004.1 GCA_021807975.1 Pseudomonadota bacterium
TCCAAGACCACAACCTGGCGCTCTACCAACTGAGCTATGCCCGCCACACAGGGGGCGCGGTGTAGTCCTGTTGCGGCGTGTCCGTCAAGTTGCGAGTCAACATTCCGATTCCGGTTTGCATGGATAATGGCCGAGACCGCGCCCAACCGCGAGATAATGGTCCGCCGGGGAGGCATAATCACCGCTGGCGACCTCGAACGCCGCCAGCGGGTAGCGTTCGCAATACCAGGCCCTGTCGAAGCGCAGCGGCATCCGGCCCTCGTGAAAGCCATGATTGATATAGTGGCCAAGACCGGATCCCGGCCCGAGCGCCCGGGCGACCGCGGCGACATCGGCGTTGTTATCGAGGTAAAAGGCCTCATCGAACGCTGCCAGCGCATCGTCCAGCCGCCGCCGGTAACGCGGGGCGGACGCAAATCCGGCTTGCAGGGTGTCGTGCGGAATTTCGTGCCAGTAAGCGGCAATCCCGGCATGGACTTCGGTATGCCGAACCAGCGGCACCGCGTAATTGATCGGGAACAGGAAGAAGCGGTATCGCCGGTCGCCGAACGGCAGAAGATCGACGTCCGGGCTTTGCATCGGATTGAACAGGCCGCTGACCGTCAGGAAGATTGTGTCCAGGCTGTCCGACAGCCACGCCGCCAGCCATGAAAACGTCGAAACGCCGATGACCGCGTGGCGGGATTGGCGGATCGTCTCGAAATCGGCCAATGGATCGGCCCGCGGCTCCTGGTAGATCGCATCGGGAAACGCCTGCCTGATCCGGTCCATATACAGGTTGGGGTGGGTTTGCCCGATGAACACCGGCTTCAGCCCGGTCATGCGGACGATGTCGCGATAGAATTCGACCGGTGTCAGAACGTAGTCGGGATGCGGGCCGTGCAGGATGTCCTCCGCCCGCACCGGACAGACCAGATACTCCGGCCCGTATCCCACCGGTTCGGAGAACGGCGGGACGAAGACCCGGCGGTAGCGCTCCCGCGGAAGGAAGTTTTCCATCCGCTGACCGAATCCGCGCCATTCGACCCTGGCAATGTCCCGCGCCCACATCCGGTCGGCCAGCAGCGGCAGGTCGATGTGCTGCTCCCGCTGCTCCACCGCGACAGGCCCGCCGGACTCGATACAGGGACAATCGATCCCCCAGGGGGGCAGCGAGATGTTGGAAATACGGCAGCCGCGCACCATGTCGGCAAACTTCAGTGCAACCATGTAGGCGATCATCCGGTTCGCCAGCCGTCCCATCGGCTCCAGATGAAAAACGGGGTCGAACATGGACTTGGTCTCCTGACAATGTGAAGATGCCGCCCCATCGGCAGCGACGCGAGTACGATACAAAGCCATCATGGTATCCCAATCGTGCCTATCCCCAACAACAGCGCCAGCGAGACTGCTTTGAAAGCGCTTGCCGGTGCCCCGGCCACCAGGACAGCTATCCGAACATGAGTGGAACCAATCCTCCCCAGCAACAGGCCGGGACCCGGGATGCCGCCGGGCAGCCAGCCGCCCGCACCGCACCGGGCACGGAGACCCCCGAACAGGCGCTCGCCAGGGCCCAGGCAGCGGCTCAGGGCAAGCGGTTACATGAAGCCGCCGGCATCTGCTCCGATGTCCTGGCCACCTCGCCAGACCACCCGGCGGCGCTGGCGTTGCAAGGCATTATAGCCGCCATGGCCGGGGATCCTGAACGGGGCGTCGTGCTGCTGCGCCGGGCGATCCAGTTGCGCCCCGGGAATGCCACCTGGTACGCCCATCTCAGTTCGCTGTGCCGCTCGACCTACCGCCTGGAGGAGGCACTGGCGATGGGCCAGGAATCCATCCGGCTGGACGCGAACAACCCCGAACATCTGGTCAATCTGTCGCTGATCTTCGTCGATGTGGACGATCGCGACCGGGCGATGGCCTGCCTGCTGCGCGCCCTTGGCCTGAAGCACGATCATGCCGACGGCCATCTGGCGATGGCGCAGAACCTGCTGGCGACGGGCGATTTCGATCCCGGCTGGATGGAATACGAATGGCGCAACCTGACCGAGGCCGGCAAGGCGACGATGCCGGCCATGACCTCGGCGCCGTGGAACGGCATGCGCATCCCCACCGGCCGGCTGCTGCTGATCGGCGACCAAGGCTACGGCGACACAATCCAGTTCGCCCGCTACATCCAAATGGCCGCCGAACGCTGTCAGGAACTGATCCTGGGATGCAGCGCGGAAATGGCGCCGCTGCTGGCCAACCTGCCGGGGGTCTCGCAATACTGCCACCGCTGGACGGATGTGCCCGGACACGCCGCGCATTGCCGGCTGTCCAGCCTGCCCTATTTGTTCCGCACCCAGATGGACACCATCCCGTCGAAAATCCCCTATCTGAAGGCGGATCCGGCCAGGATCGCGCATTGGGGTGAACGCCTCGGCGCAACGCTGCCGCCTGGCGTCAAGCGCATCGGACTGGCCTGGACCGGCCGCCCCACCCACCCGAACGACCGTCGCCGGTCTGTCCCGCTGTCCCAGTTGCTGCCGTTGGCCGATGCCGGCCCCGCCGCCTTCGTATCGCTGCAGAAGCCGATGCCGGCACGCGACCTGGACACCATCGAGCGCTTCCCCGGCATGACCGACTTGTCCGCGGACCTGACCGATTTCGGCGAAACCGCGGCGCTGATGGAGAATCTAGACCTGGTCGTCACGGTCGATACCTCGATGGGCCATCTGGCGGGCGCGCTGAACAAGCCGGCCTGGATCCTGATCCCCAAGGCCGCCGACTGGCGCTGGCTGCTGAACCGCGACGACAGCCCCTGGTATCCCAGCGTCCGGCTGTTTCGCCAGCCCAAGCCCGGCGAATGGGCCGAACCGCTGGCCCGGATGCGTGCCGCCCTGGCCGCCGAACTGGCCAGATTCCCCGCGGACACCGCCGCCGGCTGACGGATCAAATACGCGGCGCGAAACAGCGGGACTTGACCGCCGGCCAGCCGCCCGACACGATTCCGTTCGTTCGGGCGGCAAAAGACCCGGCGAAGGAGGACTGCGCCCATGGCTCGCTCGATTTCCCGACGGATTCTGTTTGGCACCGCCGCTGCGCTGCTGCCGCTGCCCGGCCTTGTCCGCGCGCGCGGCGACGCGCCAGAGTTCGAAATGAAAATGGGGAACGACAACCCCATGACGCATCCGAACACGATCCGCCAGCAGGAAGCCGCCGACCGTATCCTGAAGGAAACCAACGGCCGGGTGAAGATTTCGATCTTTCCGAACAACCAGTTGGGCGGCGACACCGACATGCTGTCGCAGCTTCGGTCCGGCGCGCTGGAGTTCATGACGTTATCGGGGCTGATCCTCTCGACCTATACGCCGCTGACCTCAATCTACGGGATTGGCTACGCGTTCCCCACCTACGACAAGGTCTGGGCGGCGATGGATGGCGATCTGGGCAGGATGATCCGCGAGTCGGTGGACAAGGCCGGACTGTACGGTTTCGAAAAGATCTGGGACAACGGCTTCCGCCAGATCAGCAGTTCCACCCATCCGATCCGTACGCCGGAAGACCTGAAGGGCTATAAAATCCGCGTGCCGGTCAGCCCGCTCTGGACCAGCATGTTCGAAGCGTTCGGCGCCGCGCCGGCCAGTATCAACTTCAGCGAGGTCTATTCCGCCCTGCAAACCAAAATCGTCGAAGGTCAGGAAAACCCCCTGATCAACATAGAAACGGCGAAACTGTATGAGGTGCAGAAGTATATCTCGATGACCCGGCATATGTGGGACGGGTTCATCATGCTGGGCAACGGACGCAACTGGAAAACCCTGCCGGCCGATGTGCGTACCGTCATCGCCCGCAATCTGAACGGATCGGCCGAGGATCAGCGAAAGGACTACGCCGATGCCGATCTCACGATGCGCACCACGCTGGAAAAGCAGGGGATGACGTTCAACGAACCAGATCCGGCGGCGTTCCGGAAAACTCTGATCGAAGCTGGTTTCTATGACAAATGGAAACAGAAATACGGCGCGCCGGCATGGTCGGTGCTGGAAAAATACACCGGCAAAATCGGGACTTAGGCGCCGCTGCGAAATACCCCCTTCGACCGATGCACGTTCGGCAGAGCCCGTCATGGCGGGCGTGTTCCGGCCATCACGGGGAGAGGAAAAGGCTGCATCCTACCAACGTGTTATCGAACCTATCGACGCACATATCCGTCGGATTTCACCGGTCGGTCTTTGACCCGGTGGGCCGGCTTACCCGGCCGTGAGAATATTTCCTTCGGGGTCGGACCATCGGCAAAGCCCACCACCCCACACCCACCACCCCGGCCGCGCGAGGGACCCGGCAGTGGCCTGTGCAACCTCGGCCGATGAGAACAAGCCGAAGCAGGTGGCGCCGGAACCGCTCATGCGCGCCAGCAGGCAACCGGGGGTGGATGCCAGTGCGTCCAGGCAATCGCCGATAACCGGCGCCAGCGCGCTGGCCGGCTGCTCCAGGTCGTTGCGCGTGGCCCGCAGGCTGTCCGCCAGGGCTTCGGCCGAACGCCAGCCCTCCGCCGGAAAGCGGGCTGGCGCCGAAAACGCCGCGGAACGGGTTCGGAAGACCGCCGGGGTGGAGATCGCGACACCCGGGTTCAGCAGCACCAGACCGGCCGGCGGCAGCGCGGGCGCGGGCGTCAGGATTTCACCGATGCCGGTCATAATCGCGGGCCGGCTGGCGATACAGACAGGAACATCCGCCCCCAGACGCTGACCGATCCGCATCAGATCTGCCGCGGCCGGCGCGATACGCCAAGCCCGGCACAGCAGCCGCAACGTCGCGGCCGCGTCAGCCGATCCGCCGCCGATACCGGAGGCGACCGGCAGGTTTTTCTCCAGCACCAGCGCGCCCGTCGGCCGCACTCCCGCCAGTTCCCCCAGCGCCCGGGCGGCCCGCAACACCAGATTGTCGGCCTCGGCCTCCAGCCCGGCAGCGAAAGCTCCAGTCAGCCGCAGCGACAGCTCATCCGAAGGCGACACGCTCAACCGGTCGCCGACACCGGCGAACACCGCCAGGCTGTCCAGCAGATGGTAGCCGTCGTCACGCCGCCCAACGACATGCAGATGCAGGTTGATTTTCGCCGGAGCGAATTCCATCGGATCGGACACGGCAGCGGTGACGCTACTGCCCGCTGAGCACCGCGCCCGGGTGGCCGGTGTTCAATTTGGCCTCCAGACTTGCCGCATCGTCCGGGGTCGGGTTCAACGTCAGCGCGCGGCGCCACTGATATTGCGCCTCGATCTTGCGGCCCGCCGCGAAATAGGCGTCGCCCAGATGCCCGTTGATGGTCGAATCCTCGGGTTCCAGTTCCACGGCGCGCTCCAGCGTCGTCACCGCCTCTTTTATGTGACCCTGCCGGAACAGAACCCACCCCAGGCTGTCGGTGATGGCGCCGTCGTTCGGGCGGCGGGCGGCGGCGAGTTGCACCATTTTCCGAGCCTGATCCAGATCGGTACCCATATCGGCGAGGGAATACCCGAGGTAATTCAGCACAAACGGCTGATCGGGCGAAAGCTGCAGGGCGTGCTGAAAGTCGGCCTTCGCCAGCGGCCACTGATGGGACTGCTCCTCAGCGACACCCCGGTCGTAATACAGCACCCAGTTGGCGGAATCCTCCGGGTTCGAAATCCGGGCAATTCCCTTGTCATAGGCGGCGACCGCATCGGTGAACCGGTGCGTTTCCCGCAGGATGTCGCCCCGCCTTTCATCCGGCAACGGACTGTTGGGATAGTCGTGGGCCATGCGTTCCAGATCGCGCATGGCTTCGTCCGGGTGACCCAACAGATCGACCAGCGCCGCACGCCGCAGCCGGACCACCGGCGCGATCGGGTCGCTGGCGGGCACGTCGGCCAATATCTGGTATGCGGCCCGCAGGTGATGATCGGAGCTGAGGATTTCGGACGCCAGCAGCCGCGCCGCCGCGAAATTGGGCCGCAGATCCAAAGCCAGCCTAATCATAACCAAGGAGAAATCATTAGCATCCTGCGACCGCAGCAGTGCGGCGAAGGTGAAATAGGCTTCGGCGATCCCATCGGCGGCCCCCGGAACCGGCTTCCTGGTGACATTGGCCAGCAAAGCCGGCATCGCGATCCCCAGTTCCGGCGCGGCGGACTCCAGCGTCACAAGCGTATGCTCAGCTTCGGCGGCTTGATGCGTGCGCGCCTGCCAACTCGCCAAAATCTGCGCCACCCGCAGGCTCGGATTGGCCATGTCGGCCTCGACACCCCGGTACAGCGCCGCCGCCGCCTCCGGCCGGTTGCCGAGGTCGGCGATCATTGCAGCCTCCAGCGCGAACAACGCCCTGAAACGAGGGTTTTCGACATACGGGCGAAGCGTGGACAGCGCGGTGTCGGTGCGGCCATCGCCCTGCTCTGCCCAGGCAACCAGCAGCGGTTGCAGCAACTGGCTTATGCCCTGGCGCGGCATTGCGCGGAACCGGGCTTCAGCGTTCTGCCACCTACCCGCGGCGATATCGGCGTCCGCCAGAACCAGTTGCGCGATCTGGTTGTCCGGCAACTGACGCGCCAGTGTCACCGCTTCCGGGCGGTTTGCGTTTACGCAGGCCAGGAAGGTTTCAAGCGTCAGCTCCGGCGCCGGGGGCAGTTCAGCGAACGCCTTCAGCAAATCGTTCGCCGCGGTTTTGGTATCGCCTTCCGACATTGCAAAGCGGCCGGTGAGGTAATTCCCCAGTCCACCATCTGAACCCCGCCCCCAATCGTCACCCTTGGACGGATCCGATGCAGCACAGGCTGACAGAAGAGTGAGTGCGATAAGGACAAACCGCCGAGCGGTGCGGGCATGTTGCATAAGGTTCTGTCTAGCAGCGGGGATTGCCAATGTCATTCGGCTTGCGCCGGATTTACATGAATAATAGCAAAGGTTGGGCAGCCCGCCGCCATCGCGCCCGGTGACGGCGGCGGGCCTGTTCCGGCTACATTCCGCCCGGATAGCTGGGTCCGCCGCCGCCCTCCGGCGGAACCCAGTTGATGTTCTGCGTCGGATCCTTGATGTCGCAGGTTTTACAATGCACGCAATTCTGCGCATTGATCTGCAGCTTCGGGGCGCCTTCCTCGACACCGATGTACTCATAGACACCGGCCGGACAGTACCGGGTTTCCGGCCCCCGGTACTGGTTCCAGTTCACGCTGACGGGCTTCGACGCATCCAGCAGGGTCAGGTGCGCCGGCTGGTTTTCCTCGTGGTTGGTGTTGCTGATGAAGACCGAGGACAGCTTGTCGAACGTCAGCACCCCATCCGGTTTCGGGTAGGCGATCTTCGGCGCTGCGTCGGCTTCCAGCAGCGTTTCGTTATCCGCATGTGGGTGGTGCATCGTCCATGGCGCCTTGCCGCGCAGCACATAGGTGTCCAGCGCGCTGTAGGCCAGGCCGCCCCACATGCCGAATTTGGCGAACGCCGGACGGATGTTGCGGACCTTGGACAGTTCCTCCCACACCCAGCTTGCCTGCATCATGTCGGTATAGGCGGTGATCTCGGCCGGATGGTCGCCGGCCAGCGCCGCGGCAACCGCTTCGGCGGCCACCATGCCCGATTTCATCGCCGTATGGGTGCCCTTGATCTTCGGCACGTTCAGAAAGCCCGCCGCATCGCCGATCAACAAGCCGCCAGGAAAGCTGAGCTTCGGGATCGACTGCAACCCGCCCTCGCTTAACGCCCGCGCGCCATAGGAGACCCGCCGCCCGCCCTCGAAATGCTTGCGAATGTCGGGATGAGTCTTGAATCGCTGCATTTCGTCGAACGGCGACAGCCACGGGTTGCTGTAGTCCAGTCCGATGACGAAGCCGAACGAGATCAGGTTCTTGCCGAAGTGATACAGGAAGGAACCGCCATAGGTCGCCCGGTCCAGCGGCCAACCCAAACTGTGTTCGATCAGGCCGGGCTTGTGGTTGGCTTCGGGGATTTCCCACAGTTCCTTGATGCCGATGGCATAGGTCTGGGGGTCCTTGCCATCGCGCAGACCGAAGCGCGCCATCAGTTGCTTGGATAGCGAACCCCGGCAGCCTTCGGCGAACAGGGTATAGCGGGCGCGCAGTTCCATGCCGCGCGCGAAGTTCCCGGTGGGTTCGCCGTCCTTGCCGATGCCCATATCTCCGGTGGCGATACCGACGATGCGGCCATCTTCCTCCAGCAGTTCGGACGCGGCGAAGCCGGGGTAGATTTCGACGCCAAGCTCCTCGGCCCGGGTGCCCAGCCAGCGGACCACATTGCCCAGTGAGACGATGTAGTTACCGTGATTGTGCATCTGCGGCGGGGTGGGCAACTGGAATGACCGGGTTTCGGTCAGGAACAGAAACCGATCCTCGCCCGCCGGCGTGTCGAGCGGCGCGCCCTTTTCTTTCCAGTCGGGGATCAGTTCGTTCAGCGCGCGCGGTTCCAGCACCGCACCGGACAGGATGTGCCCGCCGATTTCCCCGGCCTTTTCCACCAAGCAAACCGCCATATCCGGGTTAAGCTGCTTCAACCGGATCGCTGCCGACAGGCCGGAGGGGCCGCCGCCGACGATCACGACATCGAATTCCATCGCTTCCCGTGGCGGTAATTCTTCAGCCATTTTCGACTCCTTGGCGTCTATCTCGTCCTCGAATCAGACGTATTTGCGTCAGATCGCCGCCAGGGGCAAACACACAAGTGCCCGAAGGCTGCTAATTCGGAATGCGTGAGGATTACGATTTGTCGCTCAACCAGCCTCTGTTGCTGATCGGTCACGGATCGGCGCGCTATCCACACGCCGCGGCACCGATGCGGCTGCACGCTCAGACGCTACGAAAACGCGGCTGGTCCGTCGAAATCGCTGTGCTGAACGGCCAGCCGACGATCGCCGACGCGCTGGTTCGGCTGGGTTCGGCCACGGTGCGCGCCGTGCCATTCTTCATGGAGGACGGCTATTTCAGCAAGGTTGCCATACCCGCCGCGCTGGAAGCCGTGGCGCCGGGCTCGGTGCGTTACGCCGAACCCGTTGGGGTGCATGACGCAATGGCGGCAATCATGGTTCGACAGGCTCAGGCGGGGTGCGCCGCGCTGGGTGTCCCACCCGGGTCGGCGGCCGTGGTGGCGATCGGCCACGGCTCCTCCAGTTCGCCCGGCCGGGCACTGGCATTGCACCGGCATTGTTCGCGGGTGGCCGATACGGCCGGATTCGCCGCGGTTCGGGCTGCCTGCCTGGAAGAAGCCCCGTTCGCCGCCGACGTGCTCGCGGCGCTGCGGTCGTATCCCGTGATCGTCACAGGATATTTCGCCAACCGGGCCAGCCATGTGCTGGAAGACGTTCCGACCCTGCTGGCGGCGGAACGGGCGGCACGCGGTACGACCGGGCTGCCCGTGCGGTTCCAAGGCTGCGTCGCGGACGATCCGGCGATGGCCGAAATCGTCCTGGAGCAAGCCGCCGGCGCCGCCTGACGTGTCCGCGGCGCGACCCGGCCTTACTTCCGCTTCGCCCGCTCGATGGCCTGAACGATCAGCGACTTCGCCTCGCTCGCATCGCCCCAGCCCAACAGCTTGACCCACTTTCCGGGTTCCAGGTCCTTGTAATGCTGGAAAAAATGCTGGATCTGTTCCAGCGTGATCGTCGGCATGTCCGTGTAGTTGTGAACATTGACATAGCGCTGAGTCAGCTTCGGCGACGGCACCGCGATGATCTTCTCATCTCCGCCGCCGTCGTCTTCCATCTTAAGCACACCGACCGGCCGCACATTGATCACCGCCCCCGGGATGATCGGCCTTGTGTTGGCGACCAGCACGTCGATCGGGTCGCCGTCGTCGGACAGCGTGTGCGGCACGAACCCGTAATTACCCGGATAACGCATCGGCGTGTACAGGAACCGGTCCACGACCAGGGTTCCGGCGTCCTTGTCCATTTCGTACTTGATCGGTTCGCCGCCGATGGCGACCTCGACAATCACATTGATGTCTTCCGGCGGATTTTTGCCGATGGAGATGGCGTCGATACGCATGAAATTACCCCTTAACCAGAAATCCGTTCGATATCCACGCCGCACGCGGCGAGTTTCTGCTCCACCGCCTCATACCCGCGATCCAGGTGATACACCCGGTTCACGATCGTTTCGCCCTGCGCGGCGAGGCCGGCCAGGATCAGGGACAGCGACGCCCGCAGATCGGTCGCCATCACCGGCGCGCCCGACAAGCCCGGCACGCCGCGCACGATGGCGGACGCGCCATGGACGTTGATCCGGGCACCCATCCGGTTCAACTCCGGCACGTGCATGAAGCGGTTTTCAAAGATCGTCTCGGTGACCATCGACGCGCCGTCCGCCACCGACAGCAGCGCCATAAGCTGCGCCTGCATGTCGGTCGGGAAGCCGGGATACGGCTCTGTCATCACATCCACGCCGTGCAGCCCGTTCAGCCGAGTCACCATAAGCCCGTCCGGCTGTTCGGTGATATCGACGCCAGCTTCGCGCAGGATACGAACCGTTGCCCCCAGATGGTCCAACCTGGCATCGCGCAGGAACACCGAACCGCCGGAGATCGCGGCGGCGCAGGCATAGCTGCCGGTTTCGATCCGGTCGGGGATGATCGCGTGTTCGGCGCCATGCAGCCGATCAACGCCGTCGACGGTCAGGGTATCGCTGCCGATGCCGGATATCCGCGCGCCCATCGCCACCAGACCGGCCGCCAGATCGCCGATCTCCGGTTCCCGGGCGGCATTGGCCAACACGGTCCGACCCTCGGCCAGAGTGGCGGCCATCAGCAGGTTCTCGGTGGCGCCCACCGACACGAACGGGAACACGATCTTCGCGCCCTTCAGCCTTCCATCGACCCGGGCGTCGATATACCCGCCCTCCAGCTCGATCCTGGCGCCAAGCTGTTCCAGGCCCTTCAGATGCAGGTCGATCGGCCGAGCGCCGATGCCGCAACCGCCGGGGAGCGAAACCCGGGCTTCGCCGACGCGGGCGAGCAGCGGTCCCAGAACCAGGAAGGATGCCCGCATCTTGCGAACAATGTCGTACGGCGCCTCGGTATTGGAAATGGGGCCGCCGATCGACAGGCTGCGTGCGTCGTTGGTGACGTTATCGACCGCGACTCCGTGCTGTTGGATCAGCAGCGTCATGGTCTGCACATCGGCCAGCCGTGGCACATTGGTCAGCACCAGCCGGTCGTCGGTCAGCATCCCCGCGACCATCAGCGGCAGGGCGGCGTTTTTCGCGCCGCCGACCTTGATCTCGCCCGAAAGGGGACGGCCGCCGCGAATACGAATACGATCCATCTACATCCTTGGCAGGGAGGTGCCCCGCTGCCCCATATATTTGCCCGCCTTGTCGGCGTAGCTGGTTTCACACGCTTCGTTCCCCTGCAAGAACAGGAACTGGCAGATCCCCTCGTTGGCGTGGATCTTGGCCGGCAGCGGCGTGGTGTTGCTGATTTCGATCGTGACCTGGCCTTCCCACTCCGGCTCCAGCGGGGTCACGTTCACGATGATGCCGCAGCGGGCATAGGTCGATTTGCCCAGGCAGATCACCAGCACGTCGCGCGGGATGCGAAACACCTCGACCGTGTGGCCCAGGGCGAAGCTGTTCGGCGGGATGATGCAGACGTCGGTCTTGCGGTCCACGAAACTGGTGGGCTGAAACGCCTTGGGATCGATCACCGCCGAGTCGATGTTGGTGAAGATCTTGAACTCGTCGGCGATGCGGGCATCGTAGCCATAGCTGGACAGGCCGTAGCTGATGACGCCGTCGCGCTTCTGCGCCTCGACAAACGGCTCGATCATGCCGTGTTCCCGCGCCATCTGGCGAATCCAGCGGTCGGACAATACGGGCATGGGGTCGGTGCGCTCCGGACGGTGATGATCGCGGTCGTCTAGCGCGAATAGATGCTGCACCGCAAACGGCTTATCGCGCGGGGCGCGACCGGCGAGCCCCCGGCACACGGCCCGCAACACACGGCACCAACTCTGGCGCCCCGCCGCAAACGGCGCTAATCCGGCTTGGACGCAAAGCAAATAGGGAAACAGCCGTGGCGACGAACAAGCGCAAGGTCATGCTGCCGCATACAATGGGTCAGCAAGGCATCGATATCATCCGGGCGCGTGAAGACATCGAAACCGTGATCTACCCTGGCAACATCACCCAGGCTGATCTGCTGCCGCAACTGGCGGATTGTTCCGCCATCGCCTTGTCCAGCACGCCCTATAAGCAAACCGAGATGGACGCCTCCCCCGCGATGCAGGTCGTTGCCCGCATCGGCGTCGGCTACGACGCCGTCGAAGTCCCCGCGCTCACCGCTCGGCATGTCCCGCTGATGGTGGCTGGCACCGCGAACTCGGTCAGCGTGGCGGAACAGGCATTCCACCTGATGATCACCCTGGCCAAGAAAATCCGCCACATGGACAGCCTGGTCCGCGACGGCAAGTGGCACGACCGCCACCAATCCCCGCCGATGGAGCTGTCGGGCAAAACGGTCCTGATCATCGGCTTCGGCCGAATCGGCACCCGTTCGGCCAAGCGCTGCATCGGGTTTGACATGAACGTGCTGGTCTTCGACCCCTACGTCGATGCGGCCAAGATCACCGCCGCCGGCTGCGAGCCGGTCGCCGACCTGGATGCCGCCCTGCCGCGGGCCGATTTCGTGTCGATCCACTGCCCGAAATCCCCGGCGACCATCAACCTGATGAACGCCCCCCGGCTGACGAAAATGAAGAAGGGCGCCTTCCTGGTAAACACCGCCCGCGGCGGCATCGTGAACGAACCGGCCCTGTATGATGCGCTGGCATCGGGCCATCTGGCCGGCGCCGGCCTGGATGTGTTCGACATGGAACCGACCCCACTGGACAACAAACTGCTGTCGCTGCCCAACGTTATCGCCTCGCCGCACATGGCCGGGGTGACGGTGGAGGCGATCCAGGCCATGGCGGTGGCAACGGCGCGCAACATCCTCAGCGTGCTGGACGGCGCGCCGAACCGCGACAACACCATCAACCCGGAGGTTTACGGATAACCATGTTCGCCTACGTCGGCGGCTACACCACGCCCGATCGCGACGGCCGCGGCGACGGCATCAACGTGTTTCGGGTCGACCCGCTCAGCGGCGGCTGGACGCATATCCAGAACGTCGGTGGGCTGGAAAACCCCTCTCTGTTCACGCTGAACAGCGCGGGGACCCGGCTGTACAGCGTGCATGGCGGCCGCAGCCTGGTCAGCGCCTTCGCCATCGACCGATCCAACGGGATGCTGACCCTGCTCGGTCAGGTCGATTGCCAGGGCTCCAACCCGGTGGATTCGGCGCTTGATCCGACCGAACGCTTCCTGATCGTCGCCAATTACGGATCGGGTTCGGTCGCGGTGATGCCAGTGGACGACGACGGGCGCTTACTGCCGGTCAGTCAGTTGGTGACGCTGGATGGCACGCCGGGCCCGGACCCCAAGGAGCAATCGTCGTCGCATCCCCACGCCACGATCTTCGCCCCCGGCGGCGCGGTTGTCATCGTCCCGGACAAAGGCTTCGACCGGACGTTCTTCTTTCGCTTCCAGGATGGCACTCTGCACCCCACCGAGCAGAAATGGATCGATTCCGCGCCCGGTGCCGGCCCACGGCACGCTGCGTTTCATCCCGGGCTGCCGGTTCTGTATGTGAACAACGAACTCGACTCCACGGTCACGGTATTCGACTGGACGGCCGAACGGGCGACGGAGCATCAGGTGATCTCCACCCTCGCCGCCGGCCACGCAGGCCACAACACGACAGCCGAGATCGCAGCCTCCCCGGACGGACGGTTCGTTTATGTATCCAACCGCGGCCAGGACAGCGTGGTGCAATTCGTCGTGACACCGGATACCGGCGTGCTGACCTATGCCAGCACAACCCCAACCGGAGGTAAGCGGCCCAGATTTTTCACCCTCGGGCCGGATGCCAGCCATCTTTACGTTGCGAACCAGGACAGTGATGAGATCGTGGTGTTCCATGTCGATCGGCTGTCAGGCAGCCTGATTCCGACCGGCTCACGTATCGCCGCCGGCAGTCCGTCAGCCATCGGCTTTGCGGCCTCCACTTGAAAGACCGGCGCGATCGCGTCGATACTGAGCGCGATCGAAAAGTGTTTACGAGGACGACGCCATGGCCAAAACGAGCACCGGGCGCTCAAAGACCGGACGGACCGCCCCCGAATCGCCAGCGGCCCCCGCCGTTACAGCGTCACAGAAAACCACTGCCAAAAAGGCAAAAGCCGCCACCCCGGCGAAGAAGGCGGCCACGCCCGGGGCGGTAGCCGCCACCGGGGAAAAAGCGGCCCCAGTGAAAGCATCCGCGAAGGCGCCGGTAAAGGCAGCGGTGAAGGCCAAAACGCCGGCACCTTCAAAGCCCGCACCGGCCAAGACCGCCAAAAAGACCGCCGCGCCGAAGGTCGCCGCCAAAACCGTCGCAGTCAAAAAAGCCGCACCGCGCCGCACCGCGACCCGCGTCGCCGTCCCCACCCCGGCCGCTCGGCGGGGCCGCCCGACGCCGGCCGTCCGCAAGGTACCGGCAAAGAAGCTAACCGGCGGCGGCCCGCAGGTCTTTACCGTCAGCCATTTGAACGAAGCCGACTTCAAGGCCGACGGCCTGCGCCCTTATGCCCGATACCGGGACCTGGGAATCGCCGCCGCCACCGCCGGACTATGTCAGGCCCACGTCATCCGGATGGTCCCCCCTTGCACCGAGGAAGTCCGCAAGCGCCACGTCCACCAAACCGAGCTGCAACTGGTGTACGTGCTGAAGGGCTGGATGAAGAATGAGTTCGAAGGCCATGGCGAGCAGATGATGTCCGCCGGAAGCTGCTGGCTGCAGCCCTCCGGCATCAAGCACACGGTCCTGGACTACTCCCCCGACTGCGAGCTGCTGGAAATCATCGTGCCGGCGGATTTCAAGACCGAAGAACTGGCCTAAGGGCTTGTGGCACAACAATCGAATCGTTTGATGGAAACCTTCTGCCTTTCACGGTAATGGCAGGCACAGTTCCCACATACGTTAAAAATGAGCCGCGGCGGGCGGTAAACCCCGTGTCCTGTATGGACCTGTTCCGGCCACCCGGGACTTGCCGTGCTTGTCCTGAAAAAGGGCCCGGGTGGCGGGTCTGCGCCCCATAGGCGTTAAAATAGCGTTTTGTTCGGGTAAGTAATTTGCGGTTTTCGCTTCCGCCTTGAGTTTGCAAGGAGGCGATGCAGTTCCGGGCCGGCCTGCATCATACGATCCAGCGGTGTCGGTCCCATGATGGCCAGGAACAGCAGGAGGGTGAGAGTTTTCTGCGTCCGCCAGATCGATGGCAGGCAGTCCGCGTCAATCAGGTCCTGAGGGGGAAGATTCCAGGAAATCCTGGCTGAGGTCGTCATATAAGAGGGCTGAAATGAGATGCGAATACAGCCAACTTCGTGAGGCCTCCGGCGTGCGCGTCGGCAACTGGCCGATATCCAGCAGCGACTTCAGGCGCTTGAAAGCCAGTTCGATCTGCCAACGCAGGCGATAGGCCGCCAACACGTCCGCGGCCGCATAGCCATCGGTTGGCAACGATGTCGCCAGGATCACGAATTCTGCCGCCACCAGGCTGCGAGGATCGACGGCCTTCTGCTTGCGCAACGCCGAGCGGCGCAGGTGATGGCGTATCTTCTCGGCTTCCTCGGCACTTTTGCGCACAACGATCAGGCGCAGCGGCAGATTTTGCTTTTTATCGACCTTGGCCTGGACCATGACCTCATGCGCTCTGTCGTCCACGGGCAGCGTGCCGAGATGCTCGATCAGGTTGAAACGGGTGCCATCCGGGCGGCTCAGGGAAAACGACTTCCAGCGTACCCGGACGATGAAGTCGGCCTGTCCGCGGCTCCGCGTCCGCAAGTCATGCAGCGGACGCGCATTGGCATAGTTGCGATCGCCGATGCGCACCTCGCCAGGAATCGGCGCGCCGCGTTCGAACGATTCGGCTCCGTGTTTGTCGGTGAGTTCCAGGTGAGAAAAGCCGCCAGTGCCTAGGTCGAACCCGGCATGCACGCGCCAGTCGCTACCCTTGCTGCCCCGCTGACTGATGGTGGTGCCGTCCACTGCCCGCAAAAACCGGCCTGGCCAGCGCAGGCTGACGCTGCCGGCTCGTTCGGCGAGTTGCTGTTCCATCAATGACTTCAGGAACGGCACGGCCTTGTCCAGGCGGTATTTCAAGCCGGGGTCCGACAGCTTGGCGAGGTCCTGCATCGACGCCCACGCTGCTGTCTGGTTGAGCGACAGACCCCCCGGTCCTCGCGCCAGGGCCAGCCGCAGCAGCGTCCTGCCCTCGCCGATTTTGCGACATCGCACGATCGCCTTGGTCGAAAGCGCCAGCGCGTCGAGGTCCAGATCGGCGGGAAGACGGGCCAGAAGGCATTGAAAAGAGTCGGACGGGAGAGATGCTGATTGCATCTCCCCCTAGAATCAAACCGATTCGTGGTCGGTCAAGGCCTTATTTTAACGCCTATGGGGCCTTCGCCCGCCATGACGGTCCAGGCGACCGTGAGTCCATTGGAATGGTCATTGCCCACTAAGCCAATGCGCCGGCCGTCTCGTCAGCGGGGCCGGCGGTCAACCCGTCACCCGGCGCAGAAAGGCCTCCGACCGCACCGCGGCTTCGTCCGCCAGCCTGTTGGGGAACAGGGTGAATCCGTGCGCGCCGCCCGGATATATCTCCAGTTCGGTTTCGTTTCCCGCCGCGATCCAGCGCGCGTGCATGAACAGCGTATCGTCCAGCAGCGCATCCTGCGTGCCGACGCTGAACAACGCCGGGCAAAGCCCCTTCAGATCGGCATACAGCGGAGAGATGTCGGGCACCCGCCGATCGGTGATCGTGGGCAGGTACGCATTGTAGAACTGCTGCATGTCGATGGTCCGTAGCACCAGCCGGCGATTGCCGAACGCCACCTGGCTGGGCGTCATGCTCAGGTCGAACGCCCCATAGACCAGGTTCGCGCCGCGGAAACCGGTGTAACCGTAACGATCCCGCATCCGCAGCACAGTGACCGCGGCCAGGTGTCCCCCCGCCGATTCCCCGCCCACCGTCAGCAGGTCCGAACCGAACTCGGCCTTGGCGTTCTTCACCAGCCAGGCAGCGGCGGATTCGCAATCGTCCGGCCCGGCAGGATACGGATGTTCGGGTGCCAGCCGGTATTCGACGCTGACCACCGCCAGGCCGGTATTGTCGGCAATGTGCTCCAGCATCGGGTCCTGCATGTCCGCCCCGCCAAGCACCCAGCCGCCGCCATGGATGTGCAGATAGACGCCGCGCGGCTGGTCCGGCGCGATCACCCGCAGCGGGATTTCGTTGCCATCCCGCCCGGGGATCGCAATGGTCCGGGCACGCGGCGAAAACACCGGCGCCGGGAACGGCCCCCTGCCCTGGCGGCGGCCCTGACGGGCGTTCTCCGCACCGACATTCCACCACTCCGGCAGGCCCGTCATCATGGCCACCAAGGCGTCGTTCAGCTTCGCCGTATCGTCGGCGATCGCATCCGGACGGAACATCGCCGGGCGCAATGGGTGATCGGTCATGCACGTCTCCTGGATTGTGTTTGGCCGACTATACCCGGTCCCGCCGAATGGAAAAGCGCCGGACCTGCTATCCCGGCGGCCTGGATATCGACTCTCCGTCCGCCCCCGGCCTAGGATACCGGTCAGTAGAAAAATACCGGGAGTGCAAACAATGAAATTCGGCATCTTTTACGAGCTGCAATGCCCCCGTCCATGGGAAGCGGACACCGAACACCAACTCTACCAGAACGCCTTGTCGCAGGTCGAACTGGCCGACAAGCTGGGCTACCACTATGCCTGGGAGGTCGAGCACCACTTCCTGGAGGAATACTCCCACTCCCCGCAACCCGAGGTGTTCCTCGCCGCCGCCAGCCAGCGCACCAAGCAGATCCGGCTGGGTCATGGCATCATCCAACTGACCACCAACCACCCCGCCCGTGTGGCCGAAAAAGTCGCCTGCCTCGATCTCGTCAGCAACGGACGGGTCGAATTCGGCATGGGCGAAGGCGCCTCCATCACTGAACTCGGACCGTTCGGGCGGGTGATGGAAGACAAACAGGCGGTCTGGGAAGACGGCGTCCGCTGCGTGATGCCGATGTTCAGGGATGGTGGCTTCGAATACGACGGTCCCTACTTCAAATTCCCGCTGCGAAATGTCCTGCCCAAGCCGATCCAAAAGCCGCATCCGCCGCTATGGGTCGCCTGTTCTCAGCTTGAAACGATCGAGATGGCCGGCCGGTGCGGCATCGGCGCGCTGGGGTTCCAGTTCCTGTCGGCGGAAATGGCGCATGCCTGGGTGCATGCCTATTACAACTCGTTCGTGCTGCGTCAGCAGAAGCTGGCCGACTACCAGGCCAACTGCAACATCGCCATGGTCAGCTATTTCATGTGCGCCGAAACCGACGAAGAAGCCCGCCGCCGCGCCGACGGCGTAACCTTCTTCCAGTTCTCCCTCGCCTACTACAGCAACTCCCGCAACCGCGAACGGGCCGCACCCGGAACGGTCAGCCTGTGGGAAGAATACCTGAAGTGGAAGCAGGCCAATCCGGAACTGGCGGAAAAGGCCCTGACCGGCGGGCTGATCGGCTCCCCGGAAACCATCCGGCGTAAGCTGCGCCGGTTCGAATCATCGCATGTCGATCAGATCATCTTGCTGAACCAGGCGGGCAAGAACACCCACCCGCATATCTGCGAAAGCCTGGAACTGTTCGCCAGGGAAGTCATGCCGGAGTTCACCGCCAAGGAACCCGAACACCAGGAGTGGAAGCGCAAAGTCCTGAGCCGGGAGATCGAACTGGAGGATATCGATACGACCCCTTACAAAGCCCGTGCCGGCGTCGGCAAGGGTGTCGCGATCGACAAACTGGCAACCGCGGCGGAGTAGGCGCAAGGCAACCGGCCATAACCACGCTGGCGATACAGGTCGCCGAACGCATCCACGCGCTTCGTTATGAAGACAGCGCGTCGGAAGCAGGGGACCGGACCGCCAGCACATTCGTGGACACGGTTGCCTGCACCCTCGTCGGGGCCTGGGAAGACGGTCCACAGATCCTGATGCGGGTACCGGGGGTCGCCATCGCCCCCGGGCCGGCGCTGATCCACGACACTAACCGCCGCACCAGCGTATTGCACACGGCACGGGTCAACGGGACCGCGTCGCACATGCAAGACTACGACAATGTCGCCGGATCGATGGGCTGCCATCCCTCCGTCATGCCTATCCTGGCCTCCTCTCACTCGGCGAAATGCTGGGCAGCACCGGCCGGGCGGTGCATCACCATCATCATGAGAAGGGCTGACATCCGACGTCGGCATTGGGGGTTTTCGGCACAGTCGACGGCGACGCGAACTGATCGTGGATCGCACCGCCGGCCGCGCCCCCCCCGGGGTCATGGCAATCAGGATATAGCTCGTCATCCGGCTGGACTTCATGCCGCGAAACCCCGTGATACGGGCGATCACGCTATGCGATCCGGCGGGGCTACAATGGGATAACTTCTGCCAGCCTATCCCGCGGCGGCAACCGCCCGCCCGCCCGACAGCCTGAAGATACGGTCCAGTTTCTCGACCCCGGTCAGGCGGTGAGTAATCAGGATCAGCGTCCGGCCAGCCGCCGTATCGTTCAATGTTTCCAGGAACGACCGCTCGGTTTCCGCATCAAGACCGGCGCACGGCTCATCCAGGATCAAGATCGGCGCCGGCGACAGCAGCGCACGCGCCAGGGCAAGCCGCCGGCCCTGCCCGCCGGAAAACCGCGTGCCGCCCTCACCCACCCAGGTGTCCAGGCGATCCGGCAAGGCCCGGACCACATCGCCGATACGGGCATCGTCCAGCGCGGCCCACAGCGCGGCCTCGTCCGCATCCGGGCGAGCCAGCAGCAGATTGGCGCGGATCGTGTCGTCGAACAGGTGCGTGGTCTGTCCCAGCCAGCCGATCCGGGTCCGGACAAGGGCTGCCGACAGCGTCGCGATATCCACCCCGCCCAGCCTGATCTGGCCGGATCGCGGCGCGACGACCTTCAGCGCCAGCGCCGCCAGGGTAGATTTGCCCGCGCCCGACGGCCCCAGCAGCGCGACCCGCGCGCCTTGGGGGATCTCCAATGTCAGGCTGTCGAACACCGACGGACGATCCGGCTGCCAGCGGAACTCCACCGCCTCGAATCGCAACGCCGTCCCGGTTGGCATGGCCACCGGGTCGGCGGGGTCTGGAACCGGCACCGGGGCATCCGCCGCCTCCAGCACGCGTGTGGCGGCAGCCGATGCGTAACCGGCCAGCGCCCCGGCGCGCGGCAGGCCACCGATTGCCTCGAACGCCGCGATCACCAGGAAGACAGCGGCGATGGCAACCGCCGGACTTTTACCGGCGTCGATCAACACCGCCAGCACGGCAATCTGGGCACACAGAAACGATGCGGCCCCTGCCGCCGCCGTGCGGCTGGCCATGGTTTGTTGAGCGGACAACAGCGCCGCCTCTTTCGCCTGCACCGCCGCGATCATCCGCCCCTCGGCGGCGAAAGCGCGGACCTCGCGCAAACCGGTCAGCGCATCCAGCGCGGCCACCCGCAGCGCACCCGCTTCCTTCGCCAACCCGGTGCCGGCCGAACCCGAAGCCCGAGCCGCCAGCCAGGGCAGTGCAAAAGCCGCCGCCGCGAACAGGACCCCGATCTCGGTGCCCAGGCCGACGGACCGGTGCCCAATCAGCAGGACCAGCACCGGCAGCAGCAGCACGGCACCCGCCAACGGCAGCAGAATTCGAAGATACAGGCCGTCCAGAGCCTCGACATCACCCACCAGGCGGGACAGCACATCACCGGCTTGGCGGAACCCCAGTCCGCCGGCCGACGTGCCCGCCAACCGCCGAAAGAACCACACCCGCATATCCGCCAGTGCTCGGAAGGTCGCGCCGTGCGTCACCAGCCGCTCCAGATACCGCAGCACGACACGGGACGCGCCGAAGCCGCGCAGAAGAGCCGGCACCGCCAGCGAACCGGCCAAGATGGCGGCGCCGATGGTCAGGCCCGACATCGTCATCAGCCCGATACCCGCGGACAACGCAGCCAGCGACATCGCCAGCCCGAACAGCAGCCAGCCGGTCTGGCGACCCCACAGGCCGATAACCCGGAACAACGAACCGGTCATGCCACACCCCGCGCCGCGATCAGTTTGCCATCCCGCAGATCCAGCCGCCGTCCGCCAAAACCGTGCGCGGCGGAGGAATGGCTCGCCAGAATGACCGTCCGCCCCAGCGCCAAACGGCGCAGACTGTCCAGCACCTCCTGCTCCGTCGCCGGATCCAGATGCGCCGTCGGTTCATCCAGCAGCAGCAGCGGCGCGTTTTTCAGATACGCCCGAGCGATGGCGACGCGTTGGGCCTGGCCGCCGGACAGGCCGTAGCCGCCCTCGCCAATCTGGGTATCCAGTCCGGCAGGCAGGCCAGCGGTGAACTGATCCAGGCGGGCAGCGGTCGCGGCAGCGGCGACTTCCTCGGGGGAGGCTTCGGGGCGGGCAAACAGGATGTTGTCGCGGATCGACCCGGCGAACAGCACCGGACGCTGGCCGATCCACGCGGTCAACCGCGACAGCGCCTGCGGCACCAGATCGGTAATGTCGGCGCCATTGATCGTCACCCGGCCGCTATCGGGACGAACGAACCCCAGCAAAATCTCGATCACCGACGACTTGCCCGCCCCCGACGGTCCGGCCAGTACCAGGGTCTCGCCCGCCGCCGCCTTGAACGACAACCCGTCCAGGGCGGGCCCGCGCGAAGCGTCCCAGGTCAACCGGACGTTGTCGAACACGACGGTAACGCCTTGCGCCGCGACGGTCCTGATCTCCCGAGCGGGGACGGGTTCAGGCAGCGGCGGCAGGTCTATAAGCGATTCAGCCGCCCCGGTGGCGTGCAGGCGGTCCTGATAGGCAGCCGAGAACGTGCGCAGCGGGGCAAAGAACTCCGGCGTCAGCAGCAACACGGCCAACGCGGGCCACAGGATGCCGGCCGTGCCATCGGCGCGCAGCAGGCCGAAATAATGGATCGCCAAGACCACCATCGCCAGCGCGGCGGCCAGGTCCAGCACCACCGACGACAGGAAAGCGACACGCAGTACCCGCATCGTGCGAGCCCGCAGATCGTCCGCCGCCGCGGCCAGCGCGCGAGCCTCGTCTTCCGCGCGTCCGTACAGAACGATGGTGGCAATGCCGCGAACCCGGTCCAAAAACCGAGCCTGCAAGCGGCCCATCGCCAGGAACTGGTTGCGTGAGGCAGCGGCCGCGCCAATACCCGCCACGGCCATGCCGACGGGGACCAAAAGCCCGCACCCCAGCAGCACTAGCGCCGCCCGGGGGTCGGCATACAGCACCGCCAGCAACACCACCAACGGCCCGGCCATGGCGAAAATCGCCGCCGGAACATAGCGGGAGAACAAACCGTCCAAAGCCTCGATCTTGTCCACCACGATGGTTGCCAGATCGCCGGAGTGGCGGCCCCGCAGCATCGTCGGCCCGGCATGAAGCAGGCGGGACAAGGCATCGCTACGCAACCGCCGCCGGGCGGTCGCCCCGGCGGCAAAGGCGGCGCGTTCGGTCAGGTAAGAAATCCCAGCCCGCAACAGTGCAAGCACACCGAACGCCAGCAATGCCGGCGCTGCGGGGATGGATCCGGTGAACGCGCCCGCCAGAACGGAAGCGGCGGCAAAGGCCTGGCCGATCCCGGCGAGGGTTCCCAGCACATGCCACATCAGGACGGGGCGCGCCGCCCGGTTGCCGGCGCGCTGTTCTCGGCGCAGCCACGATCTCGCGGCGGCCTTGGTCGGATCTGCCTCTGACATACCTTTGGATTAGCCGATGCGGGCAGGTTTTGACAGTACGGGAATACCCTCGTCCGGATTAAACCTGCTCAATGCATGACGTCGCCGCCATTCGGGGACAGCGTCGCCCCGACATAGAAGCCGCCCTCCGGCCCGGCGAGCAGCAAGGCGGTGGCGGCGATCTCCTCCGGACGGCCAAACCGGCCGGCCGGCAGCGAGTCTATGAAAGCCTGACGATCCGCCGGGTCCATCGTCGCAGTCAGGTCGGTGTCAATCGGCCCGGGGGCGATCGCATTCACCCGCACGCCCTTGGGCGCCGCCTCCCACGACAAGGACCGGGTCAGGCCGATAATCCCGGCCTTCACCGCCGAATAGGGCGCCGAATTGACCGCGCCCTTCAACCCGCGCTGCGAGGCGATGTTGATGATGCAGCCGGTCCCGCGCGCCACCATCGCCGGATAGACCGCCTGCGCCATGAAGAACATACCCTTCAGATGCACCGCGACGATGCGGTCGAACTCCGCCTCGGTATAGTCGGGGAACGGCTTGCGGATGTTCATGCCGGCGTTGTTGAACAGGATATCGATCGGCCCGAGCGCGGCAACCACATCCTCGGCAAACGCCTTGCCCGCGGCGATGTCGGCGACATCCAGCGAGCGGTGCATCGCCCGCCGGCCCAGCGCCCGAATCTCGGCAGCCACGGCCTCGGCACCGGATTCGTCGTCCAGGTGGCAGAATGCGATATCCGCGCCCTCGGCGGCGAACAGCAACGCCGTCGCCCGGCCGATGCCGCGCGACCCGCCGGTAATCAGGGCGATCTGGTTCCGCAGTTTCATTGCGCATACCTCCTTGAATGAGGATGCATGTTGCTCGTTTCGGTCGATTGAACCAAGGTCCGCCGCATGTTGATCGCCCGCACCCTTCCCGACCTGCGCGACGCCTGTGCGCGCCTGCGCCGTTCCACCGACACCCTGGCCCTGGTGCCGACAATGGGCGCCTTACACGAAGGCCACCGGACCCTCGTGCGAACCGGCGTGGCGGCGGGCGCGGCCGTCGCTGCCTCGATCTTCGTCAATCCGCTGCAGTTCGGCGCCAATGAAGACCTGTCACGCTATCCGCGTGACGAGGAAGGCGACCTGGCCGCCCTGGAAGCCGAGGGCTGCGCCCTCGCCTGGCTGCCCGACGTGCAAACCATGTATCCCACCGGCGAGGCCACCACCATCGTCGTCACCGGCCCCGCCGAACGCTGGGAAGGTGACGCTCGGCCCGGGCATTTCCGCGGCGTGGCGACGGTGTGTGCCAAACTGTTCGGGCAGGTCCGCCCCGACTTCGCGTATTTCGGCGAGAAAGACTGGCAACAGTTGCAGGTCGTCAAGCGCATGGTCGCCGATCTGCTGCTGCCGCTGAGCATCGTCGGCGTGGGAACGGTACGCGAGTCGGACGGGCTGGCGATGTCGTCGCGTAACCGCTTCCTGACCGCCGAAGAACGGGCACGGGCGCCGGCGCTATACGCGGTGCTGCGCAGCATGGCCGGTGCGCTGGCCGCGGGCGAAGCAGTCGCGAACGTCCTGGCGAAGGCCGCCGATGAATTGAGCCAGCGCGGTTTCGGGATCGATTACCTAGCCCTGGTCGAAGGCGCCGGCCTGGCGCCCATCGACACGCTGCAACCGGACGCAAGACTGATCGCCGCCGCAAGGCTGGGGTCGGTCAGGCTGCTCGACAACACCGGTATCTGAATCAGCCAGCGCCGACTGGGCTATTCCGCCGCGCTGCGCTTCACCCGGTCGGCAAAGTGCTTGCGGAACTTCGTCACCTTCGGCGCCACCACCACCTGGCAATACCCGCTCCATGGATTGCGGGCGAAGTAATCGTGGTGTTCCGGTTCCGCCTCATAGAACACCGTCAGCGGTTCGAGCTGAGTCACCAGCTTGCCGGACCAGATCCCGGCATCGGCGATTTCTTGCATGACCGCCTTCGCCGTTTCCGTCTGCGCGTCCGAATGGGTCAGAATGATCGACCGATACTGCGGACCCACATCGTTGCCCTGCCGATCCAGGGTGGTCGGGTCGTGGATCGTGAAAAACACCCGCAACAGATCGGCATAGGACAGTTCGGCCGGGTCGAACTTGACCTGCACAACCTCCGCATGGCCCGTCCGCCCGGTGCAAACCGCCCTATAGGTTGGATTGGCCACATGCCCGGCGGCATAGCCAGACATCACCCAACTTACGCCGCGCAGGTCCTTGAACACCGCCTCCAGGCACCAGAAGCACCCGCCGCCCAACGTCGCCGTCTCTTGCGTCCCGCTCATGTCGCAGCCTCCCTCTCGATCGAGCCAGCATATAGGGCGTTTCCGGCGCCGTCACACCCGCGCTATCATGGCTGAGTGCGATCCTGTCGCCGCCACTTTCACTGCTACCACAGCCGGCTTATGCCGTTGTGACCACCCCTAATCGCCGGGAGCAATCACATTGAGCGAGTCGATGGAACGGGCGCACGAAACGATCGAGGAACATGCCGACCACTCCGATCCAATAGCTCGGCGGGTGGCCATGCTGGTGTCCGCCCTGGCCGCCGTCCTGGCGCTAACCGAAATCGGCGGCAAAGCGGCCCAGAACGCCTATCTGACCCATCACATCGCGGTGTCCGACGACTGGGCGTTCTATCAGGCGAGAAACCTCCGCGCCGCGGTCCGCGAATCCGAGATCGCCATGCTTAGCAACCTCCCGAATTCGCAGGACCCCGCCATCCAGGCCCGGATCAAGGAGTCCGAGGTCTATATCGCCCGTATGCGCGACGACACCAAGGGCCCGGGGATGAAGCAACTCGCGGACAAGGCACGCGAGCAGGAGGACGCCCGCGAAGTAGCCGCACACCGATATCATAACTTCGAATACGCGGCCGGAGGCCTGGAGATCGCGATCGTCCTGGCTTCGGTATCGGTGATCACACGCGTGAAGCCCTTGGCCTTTGGCGCCGCCGCGATCGGCGCCGCCTCCGCTGCCGTTTCATTGAGTGTGGCAACACATCTATTCTGATTTTCTTGACTCTCGGCATCCGAATCAGCCCTACCGGTCACGATTTCGTGAAAGTGAACCGGCATGCACAAGACATTCGCCTCGATAGACGACACACTGATCGAGCGGCTGTTTCAGCCCGTGACCGATCTGCTGGCCAACAGGCTGGGGATGAGCCGTGCCAACGCCGCCTGCGCGTGCGTCGATGCGGCCTCAATGTCCTGGATCGTGTCCCGCGCTCGCGGCCTGTCGGATGACGCGGCATCCTGGCAAGTTGCGCCGTCACTCTTCGATGCTGGCATCCTCCTGCTTGGATTGGCCGCCCTGGTCAGCCTCCGGACGCTGTTCCAGCGAACCGGCACCCGGCAGGCCAACCCTCTGCGCCAGGTGATGCGCCCGCATCGGGCGCTTGTGTTGATGATGCTGGCAGCGCGTTTGGTGCAGCTTCAGGCAGCCGGTCTCTCCGGCCTGGCGGATATGGCGATGCTGGTGTGCGCCGCATCCGCGCTTTACCTTGGAGCGTGCGGACAGCCGCCGCGATTGCGGCATGCCGCGGCCCCGGTCCCCGCCAGCCGGTAATAAGCTACGGACTGGGCGGCTTAGCCCGGGGCCAGGTCAGCCGGGCCTTCCCGCCAGCGTACGGAACGCCCGCGTCAGGCTGTCCGCGTCCGGTTCGGCTATCCACACCGCCGGTTCGGCCACCGCCGCGGCAAGTTGCCGCTTGTAGAGGTCGCGCGGGATCTCGGTCGCGCCGAACTGCGACAGGTGTTCAGTGACGAACTGTGTGTCCAGCAGGGTGAAGCCGCCCAGCCGGAGCCGAACCACCAGATGGGCCAGCGCGACTTTCGATGCATCGCGGGCGAAACTGAACATGCTTTCGCCGAAGAAGGCACCGCCCAGCGCCACGCCGTACAAACCGCCGACCAGCGTGCCGTTCTGCCAGGTTTCGACCGAGTGGGCGTAGCCCATGCGGAACAATTCGGTGAACAGTTGCTCGATCTGCGGGTTGATCCAGGTATCGGTCCGGTCGGGCGCGGGTGTCGCGCAGCCGGCAATGGTGCCGGCGAAGTTGCGGTCGGCGGTCACGGTATAGGGGCCGGACAGAACAGTGCGCAGCAGGCGGCGCGACAAATGGAATTCATCCAGCGGCAGCACACCGCGTTTGATGGGATCCAGCCAGAACAGTTTCTCGCCCGCACGCCCTTCGGCCATCGGGAAAAGCCCGTGCCGGTAAGCGCGCAGCAACAGGTCCGGCGTGACTTCCACCGAGCGTCTGGACATGATGGTATTGTGGGGCGCGGGGCGGCGAATGGAAAGGGTGAAGCAATGCAAACGGCGGGGGGCCTGACGATCGCGGGGCTGGACCATTTGGTGCTGCGGGTGACCGACCTGTCGGCAATGATGGCGTTTTACACCGGCGTGCTGGGATGTCCGGTGGAGAAAATCCAGGAAAACCTGGGGCTGTATCAACTTCGGGCGGGCAACGCACTGATCGACCTGGTGCCGGTGGACGGGCCGTTGGGACAGAAAGGCGGCACGGCGCCGGGCCCCGAGGGCCGCAATCTGGACCATTTCTGCCTTCGGGTGGAACCGTTCGATGCCGGCGCCATCATCGCCCATCTGCGGGCGCACGGCGCCGAGCCCGCGCCCGTCGCGTCGCGCTACGGCGCACAGGGCCAGGGTCCGTCGATCTACGTGGCGGACCCGGAAGGCAACGTCGTGGAACTGAAGGGACCGCCGGACCCGACGCCCTGAACCCGTCAGGACTTCGGCGGGTCCAGCACGATCGGCGCCGGAGGCGCGGCAGCTGGCGGGGCTTCGGCCGGGCCCGCGGCTGGTGCGCCGGCCGGGGCAGCGGGAACCGGCGCAGCGGGTTGTGCCGCTGTGGCGGCGGTTCCCGCGGTCCCGGCATCCGCGGACGGCGCTCCGGGTGCCTGCGCGTCGATCGGCGGCGCACTGGTCGGCGGTGTTTCCGCACCCTTCGCGTCCGGCGCGGCGGCATCGGCCGGGTTGGCGCTGGCGGGCGCGGTGACGGCCTTAGCCGCGTCCGCCGCGGCTTTGGTCGCGATGATCGACGGCGGCACGGTGTAATCGGGCACAACCCTGGCCTGGGTACCCATGATGACCAGAACTTTCTGGCCCAGCGTCAGCGGCGTTTTGTCCTTTTGCGTCACGCTGACCAGATCACCGTTCTTCTTGCGGACGATATACTCGAACGCCACGGTGTCGGCGGTCGCATGTTCCACCGTTGCACCCGCGATGCCGCCCACCAGAGACCCGCCCAGCGCGGTAAACGCACTGACCGGCCCGGACACGGCCTGGGAGCCCGCAATTCCACCAGCCGCCGCACCGGTGACAGAGCCCACCGTGCCCGCCGCACTGATGCCGACATCGCGGACGCCGACGACAATCCCCTGCTCCACCTTATTCGCCTGCTGCGCCGCATTCGACGCATAAGTGTCAGGCGAATAGCTCGGTCCGCACCCGGACAGCCCCGCGAGCAACAGAGCCGAAATCGAAAAACGCCAGATCAAAGCCAACCCGCCTTTTCTGTGGTCTCCGAGTCCTAGCCGATGCAGCGGCCAAAGTCACAGCAGTTTGAATCATCACCGCCACCGGGCTAGCATGGCCGGTATGACAAATACGCCCCCGAAGCGCGGCCTAGCGCGCAACACCGCCAACTACGGCGACAAGGATTTCGCGCTGTATCTGCGCCGCTCCTTCGCGAAATCGATGGGTTATTCGCAGACTATGCTGGAAAAGCCGGTCGTGGGAATCGTCGATACCGGATCGGACTACAATAACTGCCACCGCACGGTGCCGGACCTGATCGAGGCGGTGAAACGCGGCATCCTGGCCGCGGGCGGGTTGCCGCTAGCGTTCCCAACCGTGTCGTTGTGCGAACCATCGCTGTTCCCGACCTCCATGCACTACCGCAACCTCGCGGCGCTGGACACCGAAGCGATGCTGACCGCGCAGCCGATGGACGCGGTTGTGATGATCGGCGGCTGCGACAAAACCGTACCGGCGCAACTGATGGGCGCGGCATCGGCCGACATTCCGGCGGTTCAGTTGGTCACCGGGCCGATGCTGGCGACCCCGTTCCAGGGGGAGCGGCTGTCGGCCTGCACCGATTGCCGGCGCTACTGGGCCCAGTATCGTGCCGGAACGGTCAGTCAGGAGCGGATTGGCGTTCTTGAAGGCCGGTTGGCCACCACCGCCGGCACCTGCGGCGTGATGGGCACCGCATCGACCATGGCCTGCATTGGCGAGGCGCTGGGCATGATCCCCCTCGGCCACGGGTCGATCCCGGCGGTGCATGCCGACCGGCTGCGCGCGGCGGAGGAAGCCGGCGCGCGTGCGGTATGGCTGATCGAAAACCCGATCAAGCCGTCGCAAGTCATGACGGAACACGCGGTTGAGAACGCGCTGCGGGTATTGCTGGCGCTGGGCGGGTCCACCAACGCGCTGATCCACCTGACGGCGATCGCCGGGCGGGTGGGCGTGAAGATCGACCTGCGCAAGCTGAACGCGCTGTCGGATTCGACCCCGGTTCTGGTCGATCTGAAGCCGACCGGCGAAGGCTACATGGAAGACTTCCACGCCGCGGGCGGGATGCCGGCGCTGCTGTGGGAATTGCGCGACCTGCTGCATATGGACCCGATCGACATCACCGGCAGGCCGCTGGGCGAACGGCTGGTCGAACCCGGCTTCGTGGACCGGCGGTATATCCGCGAACGGGCAAAGCCGGTATCGCCGGTCGGCGGCATCGTGTCGCTGTTCGGCTCCCTGGCGCCGCGCGGGGCGATCCTGAAGCGCAGCGCGGCCACCGAATCACTGTTCGAGACAGAGGCCCGCGCCGTGGTGTTCGACGGGCTGGAGGATCTGGCGAACCGGATCGACGATCCCGGCCTGGATGTGACAGCCGAAGATATCCTGGTGCTGAAGAACGCCGGATCGCTGACCCCCGCGGGGATGCCCGAAGCGGGTTATCTGCCGATTCCGTCGCGTCTGGCCCGCGCCGGGGTGAAGGACATGGTGCGGATGAGCGATTGCCGGATGTCGGGGACGGCATTCGGCACCATCGTGCTGCACATCACGCCGGAAGCGGCGGCCGGCGGCCCGCTGGCGCTGGTGGAAAGCGGGGATCGGATCAGGCTGTCGGTGAAGGACCGGTCGCTGGATTTGATGGTCCCCGAGGACGAACTGGTCCGCCGGCGGGCGCTGTGGACGCCGCCCGCCAAGCCGAAGCGGGGCTGGGACCGGTTGATCGCGGATCAGGTGCTGCAAGCGGACGAAGGCTGCGATCTGGCGGTGCTGCGGGCCGAGGGATAGATCGCCACCCATGCCGGCGTCGTCCGCGATCGGGCGGCCCGGCCCGGGTTGCGCCTTGGCTACCGGTTGAACTGTTCCATCTTCGACACATCGGCGTCAGGCGGCACATAAAGCGTGGCACATTCCGCCGCCATTAGCCCTCCCTCCAGCGACAGATCGTCACGGAACGCGTCGCGAATGAAATCGACCGTGTCCAGGTGCCGGTCCTCGAAATACATCTCGTGCACGTCTTCACGGCCGGCCCCATAAACAATACGGCCGATCTTGGCCCAGACCGACGCCATGGTACACATCCCGCACGGTTGCAGCGTCGTGTAGAGCACGGCATCGCGTAGCTCGTTGCATTGCAGGGCCTGCCCGGCCCGGCGCATCGACACGATCTCCGCATGCGCGGTGGCGTCGTGGCGCAGGTCCACTTCGTTGCAGCCCTCGCCGACGATTTTTCCATCGCGGACGATGACGCAGCCGATCGGATTCATCCCCTCGGTTGCTTCGCCTTCCCGAGCCAGCGCGATCGCTCGGTGCATCCAGTTTCGGTCTTCGGCGGTCCAGGCCATGCGGCACCTCCGGGACCGATCAGGGGCCGTTTTGGCACCGATCAAGGGTGCCCAACCGTGACGTGAACGGCGGCCCGGGTTAGCTTGGCGGAAAGCCAGGAGGAAAGCGTCGATGGAAATCAGGCTCATGACCGACCATACCGGCGCGGAAGTGCTTGGAATCGACCTCGCACGGCCCATCAAGACCGAGGCGGCCGACGCCCTGAACCGGGCGTTCGTGAAACACGGGGTCCTGGCGATCCGCGACCAGCAACTGACGCCGGCCCGGATGCTGGATGCGGTGCAGGTCTTCGGACCTGTGTTCCAGCAGCACAACACCCGTTTCGCGCTGCCCGATTGCCCGGAGATTCATTACATCTCTAACCAGGACCGGTTCCCCGACGGGACTCGATATATTCCCGGGGAGGGTTGGCACACCGATCACTCCAACGACGCGCGCCCGCCGAAAGCGACGGTGCTGCATGCGGTGACGCTGCCGGATCGCGGCGGCGACACGCAGTTCGCCAACATGGCGGCGGCGTATGAGGCGCTGGCGCCGGCGGTGCGGGAGCGGATCGCTGGACTGATCGCGATCCAGGTTTACCAAAGCAGCCACAGTGTTCGGAAGCTGATGGGATTGTCGGAGGCGAACAAAGAGCGCGTGCCGAACGCGGTGCTGCACCCATTGGTGCGGACGCATCCGGACAGTGGGCGGAAGTCCTTGTATATCAACCCGATCCGGATCGAGGGGATCGTGGGGATGGACCACCGCGAGGCGCTGCCGCTGCTGGACGAACTGCTGGACCATGCGAC
>JAKBCJ010000216.1 GCA_021807975.1 Pseudomonadota bacterium
GCATAACGCCATGCACATGATCAGCAACGCCGGGCGCGGCATCCTGGTGCTGATTCGCGAACACCGGCCCACCGCGCTGGCCGAACGGGTCCGTTTGCTGGCCGAGGGGGCGCCGCGCCCTGAACGCGAGCTGCGCGATTACGGTATTGGCGCGCAGATCCTGCTGGACCTGGGGGTCAAAAATATGATCCTGCTGACCAACCGGCGGCGGACGGTCATCGGCCTTGAAGGCTACGGCCTGAACATCGTGGAACAGCGGCCGATTCCGAACATCGTTGGAGTGGAATACGAAGGATGAGCACGCAGGACGCCGAACTGCCGAAAGCGCCGCGTGTTCGGGGGGCGCCGCCGCATCTGCTGATCGTGCGCGCACCGTATTACCGCGATGTCGTCGATGGACTGACCACGGGCGCGCAGCGCATCCTGGCCGAAGCCGGTGGTTCGGCCGAAGTGCTGGATGTCGCCGGAGCCTATGAGCTGCCGCAGGCGATCCGCATCGCGCTGCGCGGACAGCGCAAGTTCGACGGGTTCGTCGCGCTGGGCTGCATCGTCAAAGGCGAAACCGACCATTACGACTTCATCTGCAAGGCGACGATGGACGGGATCATGAACGTGGCCCTGCAATTCGGCATCGCATTGGGCACCGGCCTGCTGACCTGCGACACCATCGCCCAGGCCGAGGCACGCTCCAGCCAGGACGGTCACAACAAAGGGGCCGAGGCCGCGGCCGCCGCCCTGCTGCAGATCGATGCGGCCCGACACCTCGGCGCCGTCTGATGGCACAATCGACCAACAGCCGGCCGCGCACCGCGTCGCGGGTCGCCGCCGTGCAGGCACTGTTCCAGGCCGATCAGGGCGGTGACAACCCCGAAACCGTGATCGACCAGTTCGTCCGCCACCGGCTGGGCAACGCGGAAGGCCAGGACGGGTTCGAAGACGGGCGCATCCCCGATGCCGAGGTGAAACTGTTCTCCCGCATCGTGCGAGAGGCGGTGCGCCGGCAGGACACGATCGACCCGTTGCTGATCGAGGCCCTGCCCGACGACTGGCCGTTGGCCCGTATCGATCCGGTGCTGCGGGCGCTGATGCGCGCCGGCGTGGCGGAACTGTCGATGCCGGACGGCCCGCCCGCGAAAGTGGTGATCAACGAGTATCTGGATATCGCGCGGGGGTTCTTCACCGGCCCTGAACCCGGGCTGGCGAACGCGGTGCTGGACCGGTTGGCCCGGACACTGCGCGCGGGCGATTTCTAACCACCGCCCCGAACGTGGTCGGATGCGGATATAGCCGGAAAGATAGTGCGTCTTGCAGAATGATGCGCTGCCGGTCGCCGATCTGGCGACACGGCTGATCGACAGCCCGCTGATCGCGGTGCTGCTGATCGGCGTTGCCTTGGCCGTGGCAACGATCCTGGCGCGGACCTCGGCAGCAATCCGGCGCACCTTGAGCCATGTGGAGACGCACCGGCAGACATCCATCGATGGGCTGCGCGGATTTCTGGGTATCAGCGTGTTCGTCCACCATACGGTCATCACCTGGTTCTTCCTGCACGGGTCACCCTGGCAACTGCCGCCGTCGCGGTTCGTCGTGCATCTGGGTCAGACCAGTGTGGCGTTGTTCTTTATGATCACCGCTTTCCTGTTCTGGGGCCGCGTCCTGGACCGCGGCAGCAGAATCGACTGGACCGAGTTCCTGATTTTACGGCTGTACCGGCTGTATCCGGTTTACCTGCTGATGCTGGCTTTGCTGCTGACCACGGCGCTGGCGGCTGCGACGCTAAGCCGTCCGCCGACCTCCGGTCCCGTGGCTGGCCCTTTGCTTGATTGGGTTCTGTTCACCCTGTTCACTACTCCGAACCTAGGTGGATTGCCGGACACCGGCCTGCTGGTGGCCTGGGTAACCTGGTCGTTGCGATACGAGTGGCTGTTCTATCTGGCATTGCCGATGATCGGATTTCTGACTGGTCGCAGCCGCCAGCCAGTTGCGGCACTGGTGTCCGCCGCAGTGGTGGCGCTGATTCTCCAGCGGCTTCACTGGCAAACTTTCTCGCCCAGAATTCTGCTGCCGTTCGCGGGGGGGATCGCCGCCGCGCATTGGGTCCGCGCCCCAAGGCTCGCCGCCCTCGGGCGGATCCCGGTTGCCGGAGCGGTAGCCATCGCGGCGCTGGCTGGCGTGGTCACCCTGCTGCCCGGGGCCTATTCCTGGCAGGCGACCGCCGGCCTGACGGTGTTTTTCCTGGTAATCGCCTCGGGGCACAGCCTGTGGGGGCTGCTGCGGCTGCCCGGCCTGCTGTGGCTGGGGGACATCACGTATTCGATCTATCTGCTGCACGGACTGTTCCTGTGGGTGGTGCTGCAGTGGTTCCTGCCGCGCGCGCTGGCGGCCAGCCCATCTGTCTTCCTGGGTTCGACCGTCATGATCGATGCGGTGCTGCTACCGGTCTGCAGCGTCGTGTTCATGACCATCGAGCGCCCGGGAATCCTGCTGGGTAAGCGCCATGTGAGCCGGCTTCGTTCCGCCTTCGCGGTCAGTGCCGGCAAACCCTGATTTCGGCGCTTATTCCACGATCACCACGAAGCACACGGCGCTTGCATGGTCACTGCGCCGCACTGCGGAAGCTGGAGCGAACCGGGCACGCCGGGTCACGGGCGGTATCCCGGCCGGCGCTGCCTTTGCCGGTCTGGCCGCGGCATCCGCCGCTGCCGCGCCAGACACTTCGACGGTTCGGGACAGGAGGTCCTTACCGCGGGAATCCTGTACTCCGCCGTCGTTATGCTAAGCTGGCACATCCTGTGGATGTCGCATCCTGCCAAGACCATGACCGCGGAGCTGCGAGACATCGGACAGGCCGAGCGCCGGGGCGACCGTAGTTGGGATGCGATGGCTGCGGTGATCGCGGCGGCCGGTGGAGACCGCCATGGCGGGCGCAGGCCCCATAGGCGTTAAAATAGGGCGGCGACACCTCGGCTTTTTGATATGTGTCATGGCCGGGCTTGGTCCGGCCACCCACGCCTTGCGGTTGCGGAACAAGCAAAGTCCCGGGTTGCCGCGCCAAGCACGGCCATGACACAAGGGGGAGTACGGCCCGTTCTGGTCGCTATTTTAACGCCTATGGGGCGCAGGCCCGCCCTCCACGCCTTTTCCCGGACCAGCACCGCAAGTCATGGACGGCGGACCGCGCCCGCCATGACGATGAGACGCCGACGGCCCCCGTCAAACGACTCGTTTATTTCGCGGCGTATCCTAAGGTGCCGCTGTCGGTTCCGGATCAACCGGATTATCCCTGTCCCGGACGAAACAACCCCGGCCGGCAATTTTGGCAACAATGACCGAACATCGAAGGCCGGTAAACGACGCATAAAGAAATCGCACCGGTATGATGCCAACGTTTCTATTTCTTTCCACGCCGCCTGTCCCCATCTTTCACCCCAAGAGCGATCCACGCTCCCTAGGAGATACATCATGATCGAACGCAGACCCTTTGCGAAACTGGGCGGCGCCAACCACGGCTGGCTGAACGCCAAGCACCACTTTTCCTTCGCCAGCTACTATGACCCGGCCAAGATGGGCTGGGGCCCGATCCGCGTCTGGAACGACGACACCATCGCCCCGGGCACCGGTTTCCCGCCGCATCCGCATTCGGACATGGAAATCGTCACCTATGTCCGCGAAGGCGCGATCACCCATCAGGACAGCATGGGCAATACAGGCCGCACCGGGGCCGGTGACGTACAGGTCATGAGCGCGGGTTCCGGCGTCCGCCACTCGGAATACAATCGCGAAAACGAACCCACGACGCTGTTCCAGATCTGGATCGAGCCGACATCCCGCGGCGCCGCACCGTCCTGGGGCGCCAAGCCGTTCCCCAAATCCGAACGGTCCGGCCAGTTCGTCACCTTGGCCAGCGGCTTCCCGGAAGACGCCGGCGCGCTGCCGATCCGCACCGATGCGCGTGTCGTCGGCGCCACGCTGAAAGCCGGAGAGACCGCCGAATATCCGCTCGGGAAAACGCGCCACGTCTATCTGGTGTCCGCCGCCGGATCCATCGAGGTCAACGGCGTGCGCCTGGACGCCCGCGACGGGGCAGCGATCACCGATGAGGATATGCTGCGGGTCACCGCGGTGAACGATGCCGAGATCGTGTTGGTTGACGCCGCCTGACGCAGCAGCGCGTGGGACCCGGGGTTTCACGCGCCGTTCCGTTCCGCGCAAGCGGCAGGAGCACCGCGATGACCGGCGAGATCGTGATCCTGTACGGGTCATCGCCGTGATCGCCAGGGCATCCGATTGGCTAACGATCTGGTGAACGCCTTCGCCGCATGCTGTCGGAGATCGGCATGATCGTTGTCAGCAGCACGATCGCCGTCGGCGCCCGGGGGCGGTGGCGCCCCCCCGGGGCCGACGGCCCGCGTCAAACCGCCGTATTGAGCGTTTTAAGGACGAAAATATGGGTTCGGAGCGACTGATCGCACTGACCGACGGGGTGGTGGCAGTGGTCATCACCATCATGGTTCTGGAACTGAAGCCGCCGGCCGGCGCCGATCTGGCCAGTCTGGCCGAATTATGGCCGACTTTCCTGAGTTTTGTACTCAGCTTCGTCTATGTAGCGATCTACTGGAACAACCATCATCATTTTTTCCAACTGGTGCCGCATGTAAACGGGGCAGTGATGTGGGCTAATCTGAACCTGCTGTTCTGGCTGTCGCTGATCCCGTTCACCACGGCCTGGATGGACCAGCACAACCTGTCCGCCATCCCGGTCGCCATTTATGGCGTATCGTTACTATGCTGCGCGCTAAGTTGGTACGCGATGCAAACGGCGATCATGCGGATGCAAGGTCCGGAATCAGCGCTGCGCCGGGCGCTGGGGCGGGATTGGAAGGGTAAACTGTCGCCGCTGTTCTATCTGTCGGGAATCAGCCTGGCCTTCGCCGCCCCGCTGGCGTCCTATGCGGTCTATGCCGCCATGGCGGTGGCCTGGCTGATCCCGGATCGGCGCGTGGAGGCGACACTGGCCACGCAACCACGGGTCCGGCAGGGCGGAGGTTAGGCGTTGCCCGGGTATTTACCGGTCCGCCGCCGATAAGCGCCCGCTCGCTACAGTCGGGAGGATCCGGGGGAAACCCGCCCGGGCTGGTATTGGCCACTGCCTATGGTGCCGCGGAAGCGTTCCACAGATCGACCGATCGAACGTCGGGGTGGCTTGGATCGAAGCCGAGAACGCTGAGCGATGCCGTGCCAAGGGAGAAGTGCCGCGCCTCGTTCACGGATAGCGATATCCATCGCATGGTCAGTACACGCAGAAACTGGCCATGCGAAAACAGCGCGATATTGCCGTCCAAGGTGCAGACACCGGCAATGACGCGATCGGCACGGCCGGAAATCTGGTCAGGCATTTCGCCGCTTGGACAGCCGTCGCGAAACACGTCCCAGCCCGGCCTTTCCTTGCGAATGTCACGCGACAGCCGGCCTTCGTAGTCGCCATAGTCCCATTCCGCCAGGTCGGGTTCAACCTGCGCCACAGCCCCCAGCCCTGCCAGCGTGCAGGTTTGCCGCGCACGTTGCAGCGGACTGGTGAACACACGCGAAAACTGGATACGGCTAAGCCTCGGCAGGAGTTCGCGCGCCTCATCCGCACCATGGGCGGTCAAGGGAAGGTCCGTCCGGCCCGTGTGTTGGCCGGACAGTGACCACCGGGTTTCGCCGTGACGTATAAGATAAAGCCGAACCGTCATATTGGCTCCTAAGCGGTTGAATATCCGCCGCGCGATGCCGCGGGGCTTGCTGTTCGGCGGGGCGGCGGCGTCCCGTCCGTCGCGCTCCCTCGGGCAAGATGAGGTCAATATCCGCACATTCGCGGGCCGGCCGGCCCTCTACTTCTCGTAATGCCGAACCGCATCCAGATCGAAACCAAACCCCCAACCCGGCCGGTCCGGCACGATCGCGTGCCCGTTCGTATCAAGTTCGATCCGTTCTCGATAGATTTTCTCAAACCAGGGCATATGTTCCAGATAATACCCGTTTGGCAGCCCGGCCAGCAATGCGAGGCTCATTTCCGGAAACAGATGAGACGCGCAGGGGGTGTGAAACGCCTCGCACAGATGTCCGGCCTTCAGGAACTCTGTCGGCCCGCCCATCCGTTGCAGATCCGGCATCACCACATCCGCCGCCCCGGCCTGCAACATCGCCAGCACGCCGCGATGCGTATGCACCGTCTCGCCCGAGGCAACCGGCATCTCCAGCGCGGCCCGCAGTTCCGCTTCGCCGTCATGGTTGTTGCAGATCACCGGTTCTTCAAACCATGTCAGGTTCAGCGGTTCCATCATCCGCCCGATCCGGATCGCCTGCTTCACCGTCATCTGCTGGTTGGCATCGACCATCAGCGCGATGTCCGGCCCGATGACCTCCCGCACCGCCGCCACACGCGCGGTCATTTTCTCCGGATCCGTCGGGCCGACGCGAGTTTTCATCCCCTTGAAACCACGGTCCAGAAACGATTGCGCTTCTTTCTGCAATTCGTCGATCGACGACCCGAGCCAGAGGCCGCCGCTCGCGTAAGTCGGCACAGACGGCCGGCAGGCCCCGATCAGATGCGCCACGTTCAGCCCCGCCGCCTTGCCGCGCAAATCCCACAGTGCATTGTCGATCGCTGCCAACCCAACGATCGACACCCCCTCATAGCCCAGGAAGTTCAACTCCTTCCAGGCACGGGCGTTCAACGATCCACCCAGCAGCGGATCGAGGCCGACGACCAAATCCTCAAGCTGGCGCACCATCTCATGGATCACGCTCAGGCGGCGGTTGTTGATCGAAAAAACCAGACCTTCGCCGGTAATGCCTTCGTCCGTGTCCAGGAATGTCAGCACGCAGTCCGCCGACCGGATCGATCCCAGTATCGCCGTCAGGATCGGCGGATCGATCGGCAGATGCACGACCCGGGTGCGCAAGCGCGTGATCTTCATGGCTTTCCTCCGTTTACCAGACCCTGCCATGGTTCGTGGGGTTCGGCCAGGGATCCGTCCGGCATATCCATCATCGTGGGATCGTGTGCTTCGCGGGCATGCAGCAGCAAAGCGATCAAACCCGTCCATCCGGTTTGGTGGGAGGCACCAAGACCCTCCCCGGTATCCCCGTCGAAGAATTCATGGAACAGCAGCAAATCGCGGAAATGCGGATCGTTCTGCTGTATTTCGCTCGCACCGAAAACCGCGCGCCTTCCGTCCGGCCCTCGCAGGAACAGCCGGGTCAGCCGCGCGGCCAGTTCGTCGCCGATCTGGCGCAAGTTCATATCTGTTCCGGATCCGGTCGGGTATTCCACCTGAAAATCGTCGCCGTAGTAACGATAGAAGCCATAAAGCGCCTCAACCAGCATGAAATTGACCGGCATCCATACCGGTCCGCGCCAGTTCGAATTCCCCCCGAACGCCCTGCTGTCGCTGTCGCCGGGCACATAGCCGACGCTGAAGTGCTGCCCATCGAGGTCGAGTTCGAACGGATGCGCCAGATGCTGGCGCGACACGCTGCGCACGCCATGGGGCGACAGAAATGCAGTCTCGTCCAGCATCCGCCGCAACAGCGCCTTCATACGGCTGCCGCGCAGCAGCGACAGCAGGCGGCGCGAGCCCTGCCCCGCGACATCCCAATGCGACACCAGCGCGGCGAGGTCGGGCCGGTGATCCAGCACCCATTGCAGCCGGGCGGCGAATTCGGGGCATCGCGCGACCATGTCCGGTTCCAGGACTTCGACGGCGAGCAGCGGGATCAGCCCGACA
>JAKBCJ010000217.1 GCA_021807975.1 Pseudomonadota bacterium
GTGCGATCGGGTTCAAGTCCATCAATGTGCTGACCGACCCTGACGGGGCCGATGAACTGCGCCGCCTGGGTGCGCGCTCCGTTCCCGTGCTGTCGCGCGGCGACGACTGGATCTTCGCCCAGAATCTTGGCCATGTGGTGAAGTTCCTCGGTCTGAATGAGGCAACCGGCCCGGTGCTGACGCCGGCCCGATTGATGGAACGAATGGACCTGTTCGTCCGAACGGCGATCGCGATCGTCCCGCAAATGCCGGACGGGTTGTTGAGCCAGGAGGTTCCGGGACGGCCGCGCAGCTATCTGGCGCTGGGGCACCACTTGTTCCGCATCCCTGAAGGCATGCAGGAAGTCGCAGCCGGTGCGATGCTGACCAATGGAATGCTGACCGACGGGCCGCCGCCGGGCATGACCACAAGCGCGGCACTCGGCGCATACGGCCAGCGGGTGCTGACCGCCATGAATGCATGGTGGGACGCGAAACCCGATAAATCCGGCCGCGAGACCGTGCAAACCTATTACGGCCCGCAACAGTTGCACGAACTGCAAGAACGCATGACCTGGCACTGCGGCCAGCATGTGCGGCAGTGGTTCATGCTGCTGGAAATGGCTGGCATCCAGCCTGTTGTCACGCTTGACACCGCGGCCTTCGCCGGTTTGCCGATGCCTGCCAGTGTGTGGGACGGTTAGCCGCCGGGTACTCCGGCCACCTTGCTGTGGTCTGCTGAACAACTGCCCCGGGAATGGCGTGCGCATCAGGGCCGCACCCGCCATGACGATGAACCCGGGCACGGGAACGGCACCTGAACATTTGTAAATTGTCACTTTCCGTTCATCCGGAACTGGTGAAGTATGTTGGGCACCTTTGCCCCGGGACACGCATTGAATGGACAAGCCGAACCAACCGCACGACCAGGAGCGCGCGGCCCTTGCCGTTGGGCCGCGGCTCAGCCGGCGTGTGCAGTTCATTCTGCTGGCATTCGCGGCGGCGGCGATCGTGGCGGGTTTTGTCGCCGGTCCCGCCCTGCTGCGCCTGGCGGGCCAGGAGCCTCACGGGGCAGCGGACCAGGAACGCCCCGCGGGGGTGGAGGGTCAGACCTTCAAAGCGACCGACAAGCAATGGCAGTTACTGAAAATCAGGCCAGTGGCCGAACTGCCATTTCAGGACAGCTTCGAAACCGATGGGCGCATCGCGCTGGACGACGATCTGGTGACGCCGGTGTTCTCGCCGTTCTCCGGCAGGGTGACAAAGGTGCGGGCAAAGGCGGGGGACGTGGTGCGGCAGGGCGATCCGCTGTTCAGCATCCAGGCCACCGAACTGGCGCAGGCCCAGAATGACGTGATCAGCGCGGCCGCGGCCCTGAAAACCGCCAAGGCGCAGTTGAATCTGGCAACCACAAACGAAAAGCGGCAGCATGACTTGTATGCCGCGCAGGGCGCCGCGTTGAAAGACTGGCAGCAGGCGCAGGTCGATCTGGCCACCGCGCAAGGCGGCATGAACAGCGCATCCATCGCGCTGGCGGCGGTGCGCAGCCGGCTGCGCATCCTGGGTAAGACCGAACACGAAATCGAACAGATCGAGGCAACTCCCGATATTCTGCACCTGAATGCCGACAGCGTCGTTGGTGCGCCCATCGGCGGCACGGTGGTCCAGCGCCAGATCGGCCCCGGGCAGAACATCGTCAGTGCCGCGTCGGGCGAATCCAGCCCGGTGTTCATGATCGGCGATCTGTCGAAAGTTTGGCTGGTGGCAAACGCGCGGGAGGACAGCGCGCCCTTTCTGCATACGGGCGACACGGTCCAGGCAACGGTCGCCGCACTGCCCGGCCGCATCTTTACCGCACGGCTGACATACGTCGCCGCCTCCATCGACCCGAATACCCATCGCCTGACGGTACATGCCGAACTGGACAACCCGGACGGCGCGTTGAAGCCGGAAATGATGGCATCGTTCCGCATTCTTACCGGACGCATAGCCCCCGCACCCGCGATTCCCGAGGCGGCATTGGTTTACGAGGGCGAAACGGCCCATGTCTGGGTTGCCAAACCCAAGAGCCACACGCTGGAAATACGCCAGGTTAAACTGGGCCGATCGATCGGCGGGATGGTGGAGGCGACCGGCGGCATTCATGCCGGCGAGGAGATCGTGACCGCCGGCGCGCTGTTCATCGACCGAGCCGTGACCGGCGATTAGGGGCAGCGACGATGGGCAAACTGATCGTCCTCGCCTTAAAGCAGCGCATCCTGATGTTCGTCGTCATGGTGGTCGTGTTCGCCGGCGGCATCGCCGCGTTCATGAAACTGAACATCGAAGCCTATCCAGACCCGGTGCCCCCGCTGGTCGATATCATCGTGCAAAGTCCCGGCTCCTCGGCGGAGGAAATGGAACGCAACATGACGATCCCGGTCGAAATACAGATGGCCGGCATCCCCAATGTAACCGCCATCCGAACGATCTCGTTATTCGGGCTGTCCGACATCAAAGTGCAGTTCACCTACGATTTCACCTATGAACAGGCGGAACAGTGGGTCATCAACCGGCTGTCGCAGTTGCCGCCGCTGCCGAACAACGTAACCCCGCAAATCTCCCCCGAAAGCCCGATCGGCGAGATCATGCGCTATCGCGTGGTGGGGCCGCCGGGCTATTCGGTCACCGATCTGAAGACGATCGAAGACTGGATGCTGGAGCGCCGGTTCAAGGCGGTGCCCGGCGTGGTCGATGTCAACGGCTGGGGCGGCAAAACCAAGACTTACGAAGTCGCGATCGACCAGAACAAGCTGATCCATTACGGACTGACGATCCCCCAGGTGATCGCCGCGCTGAACAACGCTGACGTCAACGTCGGCGGCCAGACCGTGGACTTTGGCCCGCAATCGGCGGTGGTGCGCGGCGTCGGGTTGATCCAGTCGCTGGACCATATCCGCGATACAATGGTGGCGCAGAACAACGGCGCGCCGGTGTTGATTGGTGACATCGCGACCGTGAAGATCGGCAACCAGCCACGGCTGGGTATTGCCGGTCAGGACTCAGACGACGACATCGTGCAGGGCATCGTGCTGATGCGGCGCGGCGCGCAAAGCCTGCCAACGATCCGCCGGGTGGAGGCGCTGATCGAACACATCAACGCCTCCAACATCCTGCCGCCGGGCGTGCATATCGAGAAAATCTACGACCGGTCGGACCTGATCAACGTCACAACCCACACCGTGTTGCACAACATGGCAGAGGGCATGGTGCTGATTTTTGTCCTGCAATACATCTTCCTGGGCAATCTGCGGGCCGCGCTGATTACATCGGCAACGATCCCGTTCGCCCTGGCCTTCGCCATCGGGCTGCTGCTGCTGACCGGCGAGTCGGCCAATCTGCTGTCCGTCGGTGCCATCGATTTCGGTCTGGTGGTGGATGCGACCGTCATCATGGTGGAGAATATAACCCGCCGGCTGTCGCAGCCCGCTTCAGTGCGGTTCGCACGTTCGACCGCTGTCCATGAGGCCAGCGCGGGCGCCGGCCTTGGCGGCAAGTTCACGATCATCGCGTTCGCGGCGACCGAGGTCAACAAAGGCATCTTCTTCTCCGCCGCGATCATCATCGCCGGCTTCGTGCCGCTGTTCACCATGAGCGGAATCGAGGGCCATATTTTCGGCCCGATGGCCAAGACCTATGCCTATGCCATCGTCGGCGGCCTGATCGCGACCTTCACCGTGACCCCGGCCCTGTGCGCGATGCTGCTGCGGCAGAACGAAAGCGAGGCCGACACGCTTCCGGTGCGCCTGATGCACAGGATTTACGAACCGGTCGTCGGCTTCGCGCTGGCGAACAAAATCCTGACCCTGGGCGGGCTCGCGGTGCTGCTGTTCTTCGCCGGTCTGCAGATGCGGACCCTGGGGCTGGAGTTTCTGCCCAAGCTGGAGGAGGGCAATCTGTGGATCCGGGCGACGATGCCGGCGTCGGTGTCGCTGAATGGCGGGACGCCGTATGTGGACCGGATGCGGCGGATCATGAAGTCGTTCCCCGAGGTCGTGACCGTGGTGTCTCAGCACGGACGGCCCGACGACGGCACCGACGCGACTGGCTTCTTCAATGCCGAATTCTTCGTGCCGTTGAAGCCCTTCGACACCTGGCCCGCCGGGGTGGACAAGGATGCCCTGGTGGAATCCATGACCACCCGGCTGACCGATGAATTTCCCGGGATCGATTTCAATTTCTCCCAATATATCGAGGACAATGTCGAGGAAGCGGCGTCCGGCGTGAAGGGCGAGAACTCGATCAAGCTGTTCGGCGGCGATCTGGCTACGCTGGAAGCGACTGCAAACAAGATAAAGGACGCGATGGCCACAGTGCCCGGCGTCGTCGATCTGGCGGTGTTCACCGAACTGGGCCAGCCCACGGTGCGGATCGATATCGACCGGGCGAAGGCCGCACGCTACGGGCTTGCTCCGGGCGACATCAACACCACCATTCAGGCCGCGATCGGCGGGCAGGCGGCGGGCGATCTGTTCGAAGCCGGGTCCGACCGGCACTTCCCCATCGTCGTCCGGTTGGCGTCCGAATACCGCAAAAACCTGGATGCGATCCGCCATATCGTCATCGGGGCACCGAACCCCAATGGCAACGGCATCGTCCCCATCCCGCTGACCGATGTCGCCAGTATCAAACTGACCTCCGGTGCCTCATTCATCTACCGCGAGGGGCAGGAGCGCTATATCCCGATCAAGTTCAGCGTGCGCGGCCGCGATCTGGGCACCACGGTATTGGATGCGCAGCGCAAGGTCGAGGAGACGGTCCCGATCCCGGGCGGCTATCATCTGGAATGGGCCGGCGAGTTCGGCAACCTGCAGGAAGCGGTGTCGCGCCTGAAGCTCGTCGTGCCGCTTGCCATCGCCCTGATCTGCGCGCTGCTGTATGTGAATTTCGGCACCATCACCGACATGCTGCTGGCCGCGAGCGTGATCCCGCTCGCCATGGTCGGCGGTATTTTCGCGCTGTTCGCGACGGGAACCCCCTTCAGCGTGTCGGCCGCCATCGGGTTCATCGCACTTTTCGGCATTTCCGCGATGGACGGGATTATCGTGCTGACATTCTACAACTCCGCCATCGATTCCGGCTCCGACCGCACGATGGCCATCGTGCGGACCTGCCAGACGCAGATGCGCCCTGTACTGATGACCTGCATGGTCGCCTGCGTCGGGCTGCTGCCGGCCGCGTTCTCCAACGGCATCGGTTCCCAGGTGCAGAAGCCGCTGGCTTTGGTCGTCGTCGGCGGCATCCTGCTGGCCCCGGCGTTGATCCTGATCGTGCTGCCGGTCCTCATCGACCTGTTTTCCAAGCGGGCGGACCGGCGCGACCGGCTTGAAGCAGCGACGGCGGGAACAGCGGAATGACCGTCCGCCATCTCACCGCCCTGCCCTTGATCCTGGCCCTGCTCAACGGGTGTGCCGTTGGACCCGACTTCGAAGCCCCGAAGCCGCCCGCCGTTGACGGCTACGGCAAGGATATCGCGCCGCCGCCAGCCGGCGGCACCACCCAGACACTGGCATTCGGCCAGGATGTCGCCGGCGACTGGTGGCATCTGTTCCAGTCCGAACCCCTGAACGCCTTGGTGCGCCAAGCCTTGGCCAACAACCCGACCATCGCCGCCGGTCAGGCCGCACTCCGTCAGGCTCGGGAAAACGTCGCCGCTCAACAGGGATTTTACTATCCGTCAGTGTCCGGCGGAATAGAGGCGAGCCGCAACCTGACCCCGTTGGCCGCGCTGTCGCCCACAGGCCCGAACGGCAACCCGTACTACAGCCTGATCACACCGCAGTTAAACGTGTCGTTCGTCCCGGATGTCTTCGGAGCCAACCGCCGAGCGGTGGAATCGTTGCAGGCGCAGGCGGACAGCCAGCGGTTCATGCTGGAAGCCACATGGGTCACTCTGACATCGAATATCGTGGCGGCCGCCATTCAAGAGGCATCTCTGCGCGGGCAAATCGAAGCGGTCGAACAAACCGTCAGGATCGAGAACAGCCTTCTGACAATCCTTCGTAACCAGCAGCGGTTCGGTCAGGCCTCGGGCAGCGACGTAGCGGCCCAGGAAGCGGCACTGGCACTGGCCCAACAGCAACTGCCGCCGCTGCGCAAGCAACTGGCACAGCAGCGGGATGCGCTGATCGCCCTGGCCGGCCGGTTTCCCGACGATGATATCGCCCAGACATTCGATCTGACCGCGTTCCGGCTGCCGGCGGAACTGCCGGTCAGCCTGCCAGCCGATCTGGTGAAACAACGCCCCGACGTGCGCCAGGCGGAGGAAAATCTGCACGCGGCCAGCGCCAATATCGGCCAGGCGGTCGCGGCGCGCCTGCCGCAAATAACGCTGACAGCGCAGGTGGGAAACAGTGCCGGCAGTCCCGGCAACCTGTTTACCCCAGCCACGAATTTCTGGAGCGTGACAGGCGGGCTGACTCAGCCCCTGTTCGATGGCTTCATGCTGATGCACCGTCAGCGCGCTGCCCAAGCAGCATTCGATCAAGCTGCCGCGGAATACAAAAGCACGGTACTGACCGCGTTTCAGAATGTCGCGGACGCCTTGCGTGCGCTGCAATCCGATGCCGATGCGGTGAATGCCGCCGCGGCGGCGGAACAGGCGGCGGGGCGCAGTCTGGAGATCGCCCGCAAGCAACTGCAACTGGGACAGGTTGCCTATCTCGCGCTGTTGAACGCCCAAAATGCCTATGCGCAGGCCCAACTGTCGCAGGTTCAAGCCAGCGCGCTGCGGCTGGCGGATACCGCGGCACTGTTTCAGGCATTGGGCGGCGGATGGTGGCACAGGGCTCCAGACCCGGACGCCGGTCCATAAAAGACCGGCCAGGGGTCGCCCGCTGGCCTGCTTGATCCCTGTCCGTTCGATCAGAAGGTCAGAACCATGTCGGTCGCCATCGTCAGCGATCCGTTGGACCGGTTGCCGTCAAACGCCCTGTTGCCGCCCAGATCGCGGTCGTAACGGATTTCCGGACGGACCATCAACCCGGAGACCGGGGCGGGTAAATTGGCTGGCTTGTAAGTAACACCTGCCGTCACCTCGCCATAGGTCGTGGCATGCAACGCGGCCGTGGTCGGTGTTGGGAAGCCCATTTGGAACTGGGAAGCACCATTGTTGGCGCCATAACCGGCAACAAAGAAATTGTTGTCGTCACGGAATACTTCGGCCCGGCCATTCAGTGTCAGTGTATCGGAAAGTGTATAAGCCGCATACTGGGCGATACCGAACGCGTTGGAGGGAGAAGGCCTGCCGGTCGCGTAGCCGGTTGCACCGAAATCGTCGCGGATCAGATTCAGTTCGGTCACCAGCGAAAGATTTCTGGTTGCCTTATACGTCATGACGATATCGTTTACATAACGATAATAGCCATCGGCGTTGAACTTCGGTTCCAGCAGCCGGGATGGATTTTCAGGCCCGATATGCGTCAGCGCCAGAATGACGAGATCGCCATCCATCATGGTCAGGTTGAAACCGCCGAGGAATGCGCCGGCGCTGTTGTTATCGCCCAAGGGACCGAACGTCGTGTTCACACCCGTATCGGCACCGAGATAAACATCCAGCAGTCCGCTCACATGGCTGACTGTCAGCACACCGGTATGTTCAAGCGGCAGGCCGAAATTGAAGATATAAGAGTGCGAATAGAACGGGTTGGTCGAGGGATCGATCGTTTCGAAGCCAAGCGGGGTCGGGTACTGGCCGGCTTTGATGTCGATACCGCCATCGAACGCGACCGGCAGATGCGCCAGGAC
>JAKBCJ010000218.1 GCA_021807975.1 Pseudomonadota bacterium
GTTCGAGATGGAATTCGCAAGCCATCATAATGTCGGCGACGCGGTGGCGGTGAGTTCCTGCACGGCGGGCCTTCACCTGGCGCTGCAAGCCTTGGGCATCGGCCCCGGCGACGAGGTCCTGGTCCCGTCACTGTCGTTCGTGGCGACCGCGAACGCGGTGCTGTACACGGGCGCCAGGCCAATCTTCGTTGACGTCGAGTCGATCGACGTTCCGCTGATGTCATGCACGCACGCAGCCGCAAAGGTAACGGACCGAACAAAAGCGGCCGTCGTGATGCATTACGCCGGGTACCTGGCCAACCGGGATGCCTGGAAGGATTTTGCCGGTGCCCACGGCCTGTTCCTGGTCGAGGACTCCGCCCATGCCGTTGGCCATGGGAGGACGGGGCTCTTCGGCGACGCCGCCGTGTTCAGCTTCTACGGGAACAAGAACATGACGACCGGCGAAGGCGGCATGATTGTCGCCAGCGATCCTTCGATACTGAAAAGCGCCAGGCAGGCTCGTGGCCACGGGATGACAACCGACACCGTGACCCGGCTGCGGGAACGACCCGCCAGCTATGACGTGACAATGCTCGGTCAAAACTACCGGATGAACGAGCTAAGCGCGGCGATTGGCAGCGTTCAACTGCGAAAACTGGCGGGATGGAATGACCGGCGCCAGACTTTGACAGCCCATTACCGGGGGGTGCTTGGGGTGTTCTGCCCGGACGTGTCGGTTCCGTTTTCGGCGGAGTGGCCGTCAGCCCACCATATTCTGCCCGTTCTGCTGCCGGAGGATGCCGACCGCACGAAGGTCATGGATTCACTGCGGCAGGAGGGTATCCAGACATCGATGCATTATCCGGCAATTCATCTGACTTCACTGTACCGGGGAATGTATCCCGGCGTGTCACTCCCGCTGACCGAGGCTTTTTCTCGTCGGGAACTCACTCTTCCACTCCATCCGAAGATGAACACGGAGCAGGTGGAGACTGTTGTTCGGGTTCTGGCGCAGGCACTCGCGGACTAGGGCATCCGGGCACCGATTGTAACGAGAGGTCAACCAATGGCACGGTTTTGGCGGGTAGGTAATATTAGCTATGGCCTTGGAGACGAAGGCAACCGGATGTCGCGGCGGTTGCTGGATGTGACCGTCGCTGGCGCCGCGATACTGTTTTTTTTGCCGCTCTTGCTGTGTATCGCGCTGGCGATTTTTGCCGAGGATGGTTGCCCGATCTTCTTTTCCCAGACGCGCCTCGGGCAGGGCGGCAGGCATTTCCAATTGCTCAAATTCAGAAAGTTCGGCGCGGCCGCCGGCACGATGGGACTGCCGGTTACCTTGGCGGACGACCCCAGACTGACCCGGGTCGGCCGGATTCTGGAAAAGTCCAAACTGGATGAGTTGCCACAATTTTGGAATGTTCTCCGAGGCGACATGTCGATTGTCGGGCCGCGCCCGGAGAGCCTGCATTTCGCCGATTGCTTCGTTGGATCGTACGGGTCGCTGCTGTCTCACAAGCCGGGTCTGTTTGGTCCGGCGCAGGTCTTTTTCAGGAATGAAAGTGCCTATTACAGCGCGGATGAAGATCCCGAACGGACATATCGCCGGGTCCTGTTTCCGACCAAGGCTTCGCTTGACTTGCAGCATTACACACGCAGGTCTCTGCTAGAGGATTTGGCGTGGATCGCGCGCGGCATTGCAGCGGTTGTGGGGTTTTCGCCGGCTCGTTTGGTGAAACAGCCAACCTGGCCTGCTGGAGCAGCCCCATTCAATCCCTCCAATCCGGCGACGATCGACCTTCAGTTTGCCGGCAGCCCGGGAATGGCATCAGTTGTCGAGGACAAGCAGCGATGAGTTATAATGGTATCAAGGTTCTGGTGACCGGGGCGGATGGCTTCATCGGCTCTCATCTGACGGAAGCGTTGGTAAGGCAAGGCGCCGATGTGACTGCGTTGTGTCTCTACAACTCGTTCGATACGCATGGATGGCTCGATGATGTGCCATCGTCGGTGGCTTCATCCCTTAGACGGGTGCGCGGTGATGTAAGGGATGCTGCATTTGTGCGGCGGGCCGTGTTCGGGCACGAGATTGTCTTCCATCTCGCGGCCCTGATCGCCATTCCATATTCCTACCTGTCCCCTCGATCATTTATCGACACCAACGTCCTGGGCACCTTGAATGTCCTGGAGGCATCCCGGGACTGCGGGGTATCGCGGATAGTCCAGACTTCGACGAGCGAAGTGTATGGCAGCGCAATCACGCTCCCGATCGACGAAAGCCATCCGCTACAGGGGCAGTCTCCGTATTCGGCCTCCAAGATCGGGGCCGACATGATGGCGGAGGCCTTTTTCCGCTCCTTTGGTCTGCATGTGGCCATCCTGCGTCCGTTCAACACGTTCGGGCCGCGGCAGAGCGAGCGGGCGGTCATCGGATCGACCATCCGGCAAATGCTTGATCCCACCTGCCCTACACTGAAGCTGGGTGCGCTTGACACAGTGCGGGATTTTACTTTCGTTGAAGATACGGTAAGGGCGTTCATGGCGATTGGAAGTGGGCCTGACATAAAGTTCGGATCGCCTTACAACGCGGGAAGCGGCAAAGCGGTGACAGTGGGGGAATTAGTTGACCTGCTGCGTGACATTACAGGCTGTGACAAGCACATGGAACATGAGTCATCCCGCCTGCGTCCGGCGAACTCCGAAGTCATGGCGCTGTTGGCTGACAGCAGCAAGTTGGCCGCCGACGCATCGTGGAAGCCGCGGGTTGGCCTGCGCGAAGGGTTGGCTTGGACCGTGGAATGGTGGAGGGATCGATTGACTTATGGCCATGTGCGGCGGGAGACCGATTTCATGGCATAGAGGGCCGCGCCCTCCGCCATTTCTGCCTCGCGGCGCGCGCGGAACCGGTTGGGGACCCTTCTGAAGCGTGGCCCTGCCTTTTTGCTGCAATCATCCAAGGGCTTCAATCATATTGGGAACGGGCAATGAGCAGTAGCCGCTTCAGCACAACTGACATCCTTAGGGCCATTATAGAGCATGAAGCCGGAGTTAGCGTTAAGGAAGTGAGCCTGAAGCGAGGGATCAGTCCCCGGACGTTCTACCGGTGGCAGGCCAAATGGGGCAGCGAGAAGAGTACAGAGGCCCGCAGTCACGCGGTGTTAGCTGAAGAAATTCGCCAACTGAAGAAATTACTGGCCGAGTCGATGCCGAGCGCTGCAGAAATGACACGTTTCAGTGGCCGGAAGTAGATCGCGGTGAATAAGGCTGCCGGCATTCGATGGCCACTCGCTTGAGCGGCGATCTGATGGGTGCCCCGCCTTTACCGTTATAAAAAAAGAACGAAAAAAGAAGTGCCGGGGACCTGGTCAGCCGGCGGGATTGCCGGCCGGGATACGGCGAACCGGTCGCGGCCACGCCAAATCAGGCGGTGATGACACATTTCAGTGCGTGAATTTGCCTTGCCGTCCCGGCCGGCCTTTGTGGCCTTCATGCAGACGCAGCCACCGCCAGCCAGAACCACGCCGGCGGCCGGCAGCCGGGGTCGGGGGCTGGCGCGTCCGGAGAGGAACGGGGCAGCATCGCCACACACGAAATGAGGATCGCGCCACCCGGGAGGCGGCGGCGGATAGATTCGCGGCCCAAGACAGCGTATAGTTGACGGCCCCGGACTCACTGGAAATATTCTGACACAACCGTGACCTTACGGGCCGTTGCTTCCAGGCTCTGAGTAGGATCATATGACATCTACATGACATCTGGTTGGCAGAGGGGCAAATAATCATGTCTGATGGGGCGGTCTGCGACGGTCGTGAAGGATCTGGTGTCCTGTCTTTTGAAGCTATTGCAGCGGCTGGTCTTGTTGCGCGGCCCCCGGCGGGTGAAGGTCACGAAAATATAGCGGTGCACCAAATACCGAGCAGACCTAGTGTGCATTTAATAGAACGTTGGGAATTTCTGCGTGGGTTCTGGCCTCTCTGGCTGCGCGAGATATGTCCCGAGTTTGAAATCACGACTACGTCAAATTTAAACAACACCGCCGGGGAGGACTATATCCGGCGCATCGCCGCGATAGTATTGGGGGTTGACGAGCTGCATCAGATTGATCAATCGCTGGAAGCGTATATTAGTCAAATCAGGGTATATCGGCCGGACATACCAGTCATTGCGATTTTTCCAATAGGTTCATCAAGTCATACAACCTACTGGATAAGACGAGTCGGTATCAATGGTTATATCCCTCGTTCCACCAGCATTGAAGTGGCCGCCGCCGCTTTGCGGCTGGTCATTGCGGGTGGTCAGTACTTCCCGCACACGGATCCGGCGGGCGGTATTGCCGGAGCAGCAAATGTTCAGGCGGCCTCGGTGCAACGCGACGCCTATCTGCCCAAGACGTTAACGCCGCGGGAAATGGCGGTTCTGGATCGGTTAAGTCGGGGCAGCGCCAACAAAATAATTGCCTATGAGCTTAATATTTCTCTTAGCACCGTAAAGGCGCATGTGCATAGCATTATACGGAAAATGAAGGTAAGGAACCGCACAGAGGTCGTTGTTATGGCACGTGAAGTAAACCTCGCGGTCAATCAGCGTTGAATGGTTCCAGGTATAGAGTGCGCTCTCCGGGAGTGAACGACTCAATAATCCGTGCACGTAAAAGGACGGGACGGTGATGACCGCCATCGCCTCGCCGACGAGACCAGGACGCCGGCTGTACAGTTGGATCGAAGCGGGATGCCGGCGCTGACATTGCGCACCTTTCTCCGTCTCCGAAGCGGCAAACCCGGGCGGAACAGTCCGCGGTCGTAGTCGAAACCAGCCTGTTTTTGTCCCGACACAGGCCGCTGCAAATAAGAAATGAACACATTCGGCGGGGTTTCGCCGCCGGTTCATCGACCGGGCCCTGACCATCGAATCCGGCAGGGCTTTTGAGCATGACGACCCCGGTTGCCGCTTCACATCAGAGATGGCGGCTCCCCGCGAGGCAGCCGGCAACTGCGTACTCAACCGAAGGCGAATGTGGCGGTGATCGCAAGTAACAATGCCGGGGGCATCACCAACGCGCCCAGTTTCAAGAAGTGCCATGTTCCGACCAGGACTTTCTCCCGCCGCAGGGCTGTCAGCCACAGGATGGTCGCCAGCGACCCGGTGACCGACAGGTTCGGCCCCAGATCGACCCCGATCAGCACGGCGGCCCGCACATTGTCCGGCAGGGCGGCGATCTGCACGACACGCCCCGCGACGAGGCCGGCCGGCAGGTTGTTCATCAGGTTGCATGCCATCGCCAGCACCGAACCCACGATCCAGGCGGTACCCGACGCCGACCATTGCGTCAGGTCACGCAGCAGAACCGCCAGATCCTCGGTGACGCCGGTGTTTTGCAACGCCTGCACCAGCACGAACAGACCGGCGACTAGCGGCAGAACGCCCCATGAGATGCTTTTCAGCACAGCCGCCGGTCCTCGGCCGGATCGGGTCAGCACCATCACCGCGGTTGCCGATCCGGCTGCAAACGTGGGCAAGCCCAGTTGGAATCCCAATGCCGAGGCGGTGAGCAGCACGGCCGCTGTGACCGCGATGCCCAGCGCCGCCAGCTTACCGCAGGGGGTCAATGGCGTCGGTTCGATGTCCATCGCGATGGGCTCCCGCAGTGAGTCGCGCTGGGTCCAGCGCAGCACGGCGAACGTGGACAGGATCGCCAGCAGCGACGGCAGGGCGAACCGGGGCAGCCATTGCAGCAGCGGCGGCATATGGCTGGCGTAGATCACTAGGTTCGCGGGATTGGAAATCGGCAGCACGAAGCTGGCGGCGTTGGCGATGAACGCGCAGATGAACAGATAGGGCAGGGGGTCCTTCACCCGCGCTGTCCTCACGACAGCGGCGACCGCCGGGGTCAGCACGACCGCCGTGGCGTCGTTGGACAGGAAGACCGTCACCACGGTGCCGACCGCGAACACCAGGGCGAACAGCCGGGGCGCCGATCCCTTGGCGACGGCGGCGGCCTCCGCGGCCAGCCAGTCGAACAGCCCCTCCTGACGCGCCAGTTCGGCCAGCAGCATCATGCCGGTCAGGAACAGGTAAACGTCCGTGCCCCTCAGCATGCCGGTCAGGGCGTCCGCCGGGGTCATCAGCCGCAGTGCCACCAGCAGTGCCGCACCCAGCGCGGCCCAGACGAACTCGGGCCAGAAGAATGGGCGGAAGATGACCCCGGCCGTGGCGATAGCGGCGATGGTCCAGACCGGCCAGTATGACGCCGCGACTCCGGCCATCATGCGGCCGGCCGGAGCGGTATCGGCGTTCGTTCCTTGGTCTCTGGCATCAGCACCCCGTAAAACACCAGCGCGCAGATCGCGATCGCTGTCAGGTAGAGGAAGCCGGCTGCATACCCGAACCACTGCACGGCGTAACCCGCCGTTGCGTTGCTCAGGGTTGCGCCAATCCCCACCGAAAGCGCAGTCAGCCCCTGCACCAGGTTGAACCGGCCGGTTCCGTGCGTCAGATCGGCGGCGATCAGCACGGAGATCACGCCGAAGATTCCGGCCGCGACCCCGTCAAGCAACTGGATTGCGACCACGGCGAAGGGACTGGAGGCGACTGAAAACAGCAGGCCGCGCACCGGCAGCAGCGCCAGGGCCAGGAGGAACATCGGCTTGCGGCCGATGCCGTGCGCCGATGCCCTGCCCGCGCCCCATGCGACGCCAACCATCGTGAATTGCGCGACGACAATGCAGGCCGACAGGGCGATGGTATCCTGCCCCGGATGCGTCTGTGTCAGCACCTGCCCGGCCATCGGCAGCATTGCCGCATTGCCGAAGTGGAACAGCCCGGCGGACGCGAGAAAGACCAGCAGATCGCGGCGTTTCATAAGGTCGCGGCAGGCGATCGGCTTGCCCGGGTGGCTGGGGTCTTCGCCGCCCCGAGCCTGCTCGTGGTCGATTTCGTTGGGGGGGATCAGGGTGACGATGGCGGCGCTGGCGACCGCGAAGGCGCAGACCAGGTAGAAAATCCAGCGGTAGCCGAGATATTGCCCCATGCTTCCGGCCAATGCGGCTGCGAGCAGGTTGCCGGCATGGTTGAAGCCTTCGTTTCGGCTGATTCGGGCATCCAACTGGCGGCGGCCTACAAGACCGAGCGAGATGGCTGCGATGGCCGGCGGGACGATGGCGGAGGCGGCGCCGAGGGCGGCCCGGGCGGCGATGACGGCGGCAAATTTGGGGAACAGCGCCATCGACAGGCAGCTCAGGCCGACTACGAGGCCGGATACCGCGATCAGCAGCCGTTTTGCCTTGGTGCCATCGACCAGCAGGCCCGCCGGAAGCTGGCACAGGGCGGCGGCAATCGAGGATGCGCCCATGGCGAGGCCGATGGCGCCCGGGTTCCAGTGCTGGCCGCCCTTCAGATAGACGGACAAATATGGCCCGACTCCATCACGCACGTCGGCCATCAGGAAGTTGATGCCATCCAGGCCGCGTTGCGATCGCCGGGATGGCTGTCCGCCGGGGGCGGGCTGCTGGAGGTCATGAGGGTTCAGCGGATGGGCCTTCCGGATACCGTTTGGGTTGAACATCATTGAAGCTGGCGGCGTTCCCCGGTCAGCCGGTTTGCATGCGTTACGGCGAGGCACGCGGCTGGCATCTCCAGGTGTTGCCGCCTGCCCCGGCCTGTTCCGCCTTGACACGAGGGTGGCAGGCAACTACCTAGCGCGCCTTCGAGTTTGACCAGGGTCAGTATTGCGTCATGAGAGTCCGTAAC
>JAKBCJ010000219.1 GCA_021807975.1 Pseudomonadota bacterium
TGGCGTTGGTTGGCGGCGGTTCCGTCGATGGCTGGAACCTGTTCGTTTGCGCTCTCGCCGGCCTGGTGGTTACCGGGCTGATCGTGGTGATCACCGAGTATTACACGGCCACCGAGTATCGCCCGGTGAAGTCGATCGCGCAAAGCTCCACCACCGGTCACGGCACCAACGTGATCCAGGGCCTGGCGATTTCGATGGAATCGACGGCACTGCCGGTGATCGTTATCAGCGTGGGCATCATTTTCACTTACATCGTGGCCGGCCTGTTCGGTATCGCGGTGGCGGCGACGACGATGCTGTCGCTGGCCGGCATGATCGTAGCCCTGGACGCTTACGGTCCCGTAACCGACAACGCCGGCGGCATCGCCGAGATGGCCGATCTGCCCAAGGAAGTGCGTGTCACCACCGACGCGCTGGACGCTGTTGGCAACACCACCAAGGCGGTCACCAAGGGCTATGCGATCGGGTCCGCCGGCTTGGCCTCGCTGGTGCTGTTCGCGGCCTATACGCAGGATCTGACGCATTACTTCCCCAATCTGCACGTCGAGTTCGCGCTGCAGAACCCGTATGTCGTGGTCGGCCTGTTCATTGGCGGCATGCTGCCATACCTGTTCGGTGCGATGGGCATGACGGCGGTGGGCCGAGCGGCCGGTTCGGTGGTGGTGGAGGTCCGCCGTCAGTTCCGGGAAATCCGGGGAATCATGGAAGGCACCGCCAAACCGGAATACGGCAAGGCCGTCGATCTGCTGACCAAAGCCGCGATCAAGGAAATGATCCTGCCGTCGCTGCTGCCGATCGGTGCGCCGATCGTGCTGTGGGTCGTGATCGATGCGATCTCCGGCCGAGCGGCGGCATTCGCGTCGCTGGGCGCGATGTTGCTGGGAACCATCGTGACGGGGCTGTTCGTCGCGATTTCCATGACCTCGGGCGGCGGCGCGTGGGATAACGCCAAGAAGTATATCGAGGAAGGCAACCATGGCGGCAAAGGTTCCGACGCGCACAAGGCGGCGGTGACCGGGGATACCGTGGGTGACCCGTATAAGGACACCGCCGGCCCGGCGGTGAACCCGATGATCAAGATCACCAACATCGTGGCTTTGCTGATGCTGGCGATTCTGGCGGGCTGGCTGAAGTAAGGCTGGTTTGACTGGCTAAGGAAACGGCCCCGGAAGTGACTCCGGGGCCGTTTTTGTTTGCGTCGCGATGTTCGGAAAGGCCGGACTGGAGAGAATTCTTGACTCCGGAACCCCGGACACCAATATACAATCTGTGTCGGAGCATCTCGAAGCGGATTTGGCGCGGATCGGCAGGCAAGTCGCGGAAGACGTGGCGGGCACGGGCGCGGTAGGGCAGGTAGAAGCCGCCGAGGGCGAGGACTGGACCCATCAGCCCGCCTTTTTCTTTGTCTTCCAGATCGATGACGCTCAGGAAAATCGGCAATCCGCCTCCCTGTCATCGCGGATTTCCCTCCGGTTGCGAGATGCGCTTTTGGCTCGCGGTGATTCCCGCATGCCGTTTGTCCGGGTTTTGAGCCGCAGCGACTGGGACAAGCGCGGACGTGCTTGGTCCAACTGATCTGCTGTCCGCCGCACGTCTGCTTGCGGACGGCGAAGCGGCAACCGAGGCCCATTTCCGCCGCGCGATATCAACGGCTTACTATGCACTCTTCCACCATGTACTGCGTGCCGGCGCCGAACGCTTTCTAAAAGATGGCAAGACCGACGGCGCGGCTTACTCGGTTTTGTATCGAGGATTTTCCCATGGCCGTATGAAGGCTGTGTGTGAGTCGCTGAACGCCTCCACCCTCAACCGGACCTTCGCCCGTCAATTCCGGCGAGCTTCGGTCAGCGCGGAGATGCGGACGTTCGCAAACATCTTTCTGGCACTGCAAGAATGGCGGCAGCTTGCCGATTACGACCCACTTTTGGACTTCGCCAAATCCGATGCGGAGACCTGTATCCAGGACGCTCGGGTGGCGATGGCTACTTTCGATCGCACGGAACCCACCGAACAGGACGATGTCCTGGCGCTTATGTTGACGAGTGCGAGAGGTTAGTGCCGCGGCAGTAAAATTAAGAGCCGCAACGACGGAGCATGGCAAGGCGCGTCTGCGACGGCGCACAGTTTGGCTGCAAGGCCGCTTTTGTCGTTCAATTGGCAAAGCGATTGCCGCGTCCGACATTGCAGGTTGCGCACAATGTCCGCAGATTTTCTTCCGAAGTCTTTCCGCCTTTTGACCACGGTGTGACGTGATCGACGTGCAGAACGCATTCCGCGTTTCGCGCCGGATGATCTCCGCATAGCACGCACTTGAAGCGGTCGCGGTGAAGCACGCGAAACCGCAAGCCGAGCCTGATGTCTCGGGTTTCTTCCGGCGGCCGCGCTGGCTGCAAGGGTGCGCGAACATCGGCGCCGATCTCGGTAGCGGTAATCTCCAGATCGCCTGCTTCTTTCGTTTCCTCATCCCGGTTGACCCGCTCAACAAAGGCGGCGAGCGCCTTGTTCCAGGATCCAAATCGCTTCGTGTAAGCCTTGCCGCCAACGGTTGATGGAGGCTCCGACATTTGCTTGTGCATGGGCGGCAGGCCAAGATGCGTCCACACCGTGAGCATGTTATCGAAGCATTCTTCGTCGGTATATCGACGGCCGAGCTTCGTTGCTTCCAGCCCGGCTGCCTCGAATGCCGCCCTCGCCGTACCCCCATCGCGCTCGTAGAATTCCCGCAGAAAAGGGCAGGTGCTCCACCACGTCTTCGGTGGTAAGCGTGTTTTTGCCAAGCTTTTTGGCCAGATCTCTCAGCACTGAAAGAATCTCATCGTCCTTCATTCCAGTGGAAGCGTGCCCGCCACGGGTTTTAATCTGGTGGGTAGAGCGATGTGCCAGCCCCGCGGCGCTGAGGGCCTCGAACCACGACCCAAAGCGATGCCGAATTGTGTCCCGGCTGACACGGCCAAGCCTCCCAAGATCAGACTCAAGAAAAGCACCGTCTGGAACGAGCGCGGCGACCCGACGTAGTTCTTTTAGCAACGCTTCATCGCTGTATTCAACGAGCCGGCGAAGTTCGAAACGGGGACGGGCTGATGGCTCATTCATTTCGGAATGATCATGGATTCTGTTCCGGTGAGCAAGGGCTAGGAGTCCGACTGACCACGACTCAAGAGGGGACAGCAATGCCTGCCGTTGATCTGGGCCGCGACGGTAAACAACGACATCGCTGGCCGATCCGTAGCGTTTGCCTCCCTGGGCGCGATGCTGCTGGGAACCATCGTGACGGGGCTGTTCGTCGCGATTTCCATGACCTCGGGCGGCGGCGCGTGGGATAATGCCAAGAAGTATATCGAGGAAGGCAACCATGGCGGCAAAGGCTCCGACGCGCACAAGGCGGCGGTGACCGGGGATACCGTAGGCGACCCGTACAAGGACACCGCCGGCCCGGCGGTGAACCCGATGATCAAGATCACCAACATCGTGGCTTTGCTGATGCTGGCGATTCTGGCGGGATGGTTGAAGTAAAGCCTGCCGATTGGACAACGGAGAGGCCCCGGGCACAGCCGGGGCCTTTTTTATTGGACCGTCGGCATCTACACTCTTCCCAACCATAAACGAGAGGCGGAAACCGATGGCGGCAGCTCCCTTGGACGGCATGCGGGTCGTGGATTTCACCACCACCATTGCCGGCCCGTATTGCGCCCGGATGATGGCGGACCTTGGCGCGGAGGTCATCAAGGTGGAAGCGATCGAGGGCGACATGATGCGCACCCGTCCGCCGCTGCGAAACGGCGCATCGACATCGTTCGGCCAGCTCAATGCCGGCAAGCAGAGCATCGTTCTCGATCTCAAACGCCCCGAAGCGCAGGAAGTCATCCGCCGCCTGCTGCCGACCATCGACTTCCTGGTGGAGAATTTCCGTCCCGGCGTGATGCAGCGGTTCAATCTGGACTATGAAGCGCTGTCGAAGCGGCATCCGGCTTTGATCTACTGCTCGATTTCCGGATACGGCCAGACCGGCCCCTCGTCAGGCTTGCCTGCCTATGCACCGGCTATCCATGCCGCATCCGGATTCGACATGGCGCATATCGCCTATCAGCCGGGACGCGACCGCCCCGATAACTGCGGCATTTATATCGCCGATATCGTCAGCGGCACCTATGCGTTCGCCGGCGCCATGGCCGCGCTCGCGCAACGGCACGTCACCGGACGGGGGCAGCATGTCGATGTCTCGATGCTGGAAACGATGCTCAGCCTGATGGTTGGCGAGGTCCAAACCGCTCAGTTCCCAGTGGCCCCGGCGGGACGCCCGATGTTCGGGCCGGTGCGGACGAAGGACGGTTTCATCATGCCGGCCGTCGCGAGCGAGAAGACCTTCCAAAGTCTGTGCCGGGCCGCCGGGCATCCAGAGTGGATCACGGACCCGCGTTTCGCGGCCTATGCCAACCGGCGGGACAACTGGGGTACGTTCGTCGATGAGTTGGAGCTGTGGTCAACCGCATTGACCACCGCGCAGTGCCAGGCGGCATTCGACGCCAATGGCGTTCCGGCATCCCCGTATCGCACGGTGCGGGAGGTCATGGCCGATCCGCAGATCGCCCATCGCGAAGCTTTCGCGGAGGTTCAGGATAAAGGCGGCAGCTTCAAGGTGCTGAACCCGCCATTCCGGATGTCGGACGCCCGGGTCCAGGTAAGCGGATTTTCTTCCGCACTTGGCGAGCACGGGCGCGACATCCTGGAATCGGCCGGATACGTCGCCGATGAGATCGACCGGATGGCGGCGGCCGGAATCGTGCGGCTGGACTGAAACCAATGGGTGGGCGGGGCGGCATTCAGGCCACCTCGATCCGGCTTTTGTCCCACAGCGAACGACCCGACGATCCGCCTGGCCGCCGCACCTTGGCCTGCCGGCAAACCGCTGGCATGCTGCCGAAATCGATTATGGGAGACGACGATGAGTGAGTGGGTACGGGTCGCCGCGAAAAGCGAAGTGGCAGAGGGGGCATGCATCGGTGTGCGGGTCGGCGATAAGGAAGTCGCCATCTACCATCTGCCCGGCGGCGAATATTGCGCGACCGCCAATGTCTGCTCCCATGAATACGCACTGCTGTCCGACGGCTGGCTGGAAAATGGCTGCATCGAATGTCCGCTGCACGCCGCCCAGTTCGATATTCGCACCGGAAAGGCACTGTCGGCACCGGCGGACGAGGATATCGCCGTTTACCAGGTGAAGGCCGAGGGCGACGATCTGCTGGTTCAGATTCCCGGATGATGTTTCCGCCGTCATGGCCGGCCCCGGCATCGTCCCGCGGACCGATGTGCGGTAACTCGTCCGGTCTTGACGGTGCGACAACCGGCCGGGCGCAAGGAGCTAAACCATGACCAATCCCGCACCGATCGACTGCGACATCCACCCTGTCGTGCCGGGTATTGCCGCCCTTTTGCCCTATCTGGACGACCACTGGCGGGAGACAGTCATCCGGCGCGGGATCGACGACCTGACGACGATTGCTTACCCGACACGGAATCCGCTTAGTTTCAAGCAGGAGTGGCGCGACGCCTCGGGCCGCACCGGCACCGATGCCGCGACGCTGGGGCGACAGGCTCTGGACCCGTTCGGCACGCAACTCGCCATCTGTAACTGCCTGTATGGCGTTCAGGCTCAATACTCCGAAGATCTTGGCGCCGCATTCGCCAGGGCATTGAACGACTGGGTGGCAAAAGAGTGGTTGGACAAGGATGTTCGGCTGCGCGCCTCGATCGTCGTGCCGATGCAGAACACCGAAATGGCGGTGGACGAAATCAACCGCTGCGCCGCCGACCGCCGGTTCGTTCAGGTCATGCTGCTTGTGGGCAGCGACGTGACCCTGGGGCGCCGGCAAAACTGGCCAATCTACGCGGCCGCCCAACGCCATGGATTGCCCATCGGCATCCACGCCGGCAGCATGTATCGCCACCCGATGACACCGGTTGGCTGGCCGACCACCTTCACCGAGGAATACGTCAATCAGGCGACGGCCTTTCAATCCCAGCTTACCAGCCTGATCGCCGAAGGCGTGTTCGCCAAATTCCCCGATCTGACCGTGGTGCTGATGGAGTCCGGTGTCACCTGGCTGCCGGCCTATCTCTGGCGTCTGACCAAGTTCTGGAAAGGACTGCGTAGCGAAATCCCCTGGGTGTCCGATCCGCCAACCTCCATCGTCCGCGACCGGGTCAGGCTGACGCTGCAACCGTTCGATGCGCCGCCCGATGCATCGTCCGTGATGCGGCTGATCGACCATATCGGTTCGGACGAGATGCTTTTGTTCTCGACCGACTACCCTCACTACCAGTTCGACGGGGACAGTCCGATCCCCGAAGGGCTGGACAAAGCGCTCGCGCAGAAGATCATGGCGGAAAATCCGCTTAAGACCTATGCTCGGCTCAAAGAACGGGAGATCGTGCCATGAATGTGGACATCCTCAACCGAACCGGCCTGCAAGCCGCATCGATGTCAAAGCTGGCCATCGCCGATTGCGACATTCATCCGCGGCCGGCTGGTGTGGGTATCGGCGGCGTCAGCACGTCGCTGTATCCTTACATGTCGCAGCGCTGGATCGACCATGTCGAGGCATTCGGTATCACCTACCGCCAGCCGTGGGAAAAAGGCTCCGCCTACCCCAAGGGCCAGCCGCAAGCCTGCCGTCGCGACGCGTTCCTGCCCGATGGCCGCGCGCCCGGCAGCGATCTGCGCTTCATGGCCGAACAGCACCTGGACCCCAACAACATCGCGCTGGGCATTCTGAACCCGCTGACCAGCGGCCAGGGAGCCACCAACCCGCTGCTATCGGACGCGATCGCGCATGCCACCAATGAGTGGCAGAAGGCCGAATGGACATCGCAAGACCGCCGCCTGCGCGCGTCGGTGGTGGTGCCATACGAGGACGCGGCAGCTTCGGTGAAAGAAATCGAACTGCGCGCCGGGGACCCCAACTTCGCCCAGGTTCTGCTGCTGTCCCGCACCAACGAACCGCTGGGGCAGCGCCGCTACTGGCCGATCTACGAGGCCGCCGCCGCGGCCAATCTGGCGGTCGGCATCCACGCCTTCGGCAACGGCGGCTGGCCCAACACGGCTGGCGGCTGGGGCAGCTACTATATCGAGGAAATGGTCGGCCATTCCCAGTCGCAGCAGGCGCTGCTGACCAGCATGATCCTGGAGGGCGTGTTCGAAGCCGTGCCCAATCTGCGCGTGGTGCTGGTCGAAGGCGGACTGGCGTGGGCCGCCGCTTTGGGCTGGCGGATGGACCGGCAGTGGGCGAAGTTGAAGCGTGAACTGCCGCATCTGAAGCGCGCGCCGTCAGAATACATCAAGACCAACGTATGGTTCACCACACAGCCGATCGAGGAACCCGAACCGCGCACGCATCTGGCGGAAGCCATCGACTGGATCGGCTGGGACCGCGTTCTGTTCGCGACCGACTATCCGCACTGGGATTTCGACGATCCGGCCCATGCGATTCCGCTGAAGCTGACGGAAGCACAAAAGCAGGCCGTCTTCCTGGATAACGCGAAGACGGTTTACCGTCAGGCATAGCATCGGCGCGGCTGTCCTGGCGCCCGGGGGGACAAACATTGCTCCATCAGTGTGCTCATGGCACGTTGTCAGCCAAGCAAACACCAATGCGGAACCCCTTCAAGTGACCCTGATACTGGCCAGCCGTCCTAACGTCTATTCGTCCTCCAAC
>JAKBCJ010000220.1 GCA_021807975.1 Pseudomonadota bacterium
TTTATGAACATGGTTGCCGACCTGCCAGCACAGCGATCCCGTGGGCGAGAGCAGGCGAACACACTCCGAAATGACTTGAGCCTGCGCTTTCACATAATCAGCCAGCGGCGACCGCGCCTCATACGATTTCCCGATGTTATAGGGAGGCGACGTTATGATCAGCTTCATACCGCCATCCGGCAGGGGCCGCATGAACGACAGATTGTCCTGGCACTTCATGACTGCGGAACGGTCAACCTGGAGTGTGCGTACCGTAGCGGGCATCGTCTGGTCCTCTCGCTTGGCCAAGACGTTCGGGCCAGCGAGACCTTCCAACACCATTTGTCCGATTCCCGGCAAACCGATCTACACCGCAAAGCGAGTAGGAGGTTCGTTCCGAGGAGAAACAGCCATAGTGAGACGGTTCAGCATAGCTCTGTGACTACCTTCAAAAAACGAACATGTCAAGAACATGCAATCGCAGGAGTTTGCTTCCGGCAATGCCGGACGGAATCAGTTCCCCTACCCCAACATCGCCTGCGCGCAAGCATCCAGGATCGCATCCGCATCCAACCCATACTCCCGATATAAATCCGGAATATCGCCGCTCTGTCCGAACCGGTCCGGCCCCAGCGGCACCACCCGCTGCCCGCGCACCGACCCGAACCAGGCATGCGTCGCGGGATGCCCGTCCAGCACGCTGACGATCGCCGCATCGCGCGCCAACGGCGCCAGCAGCGTCTCGATCCAAGCCATCGCCTCGCGATTGCCGCCGCGCCGGGCGCGCATCGCCGCCAGCCACCCGGCATGCAGGCGGTCGGGGGAGGTTACCGCCAGCAGCCCGGCGCCGGGCTCCTCCTCGCGCAGCACTGCGAAGGCCTCCTCGGCCTCCGGCGCCACCGGCCCCTGATAGGCCAGTGCAATCCTGGCGCCCGGCGCGGGGGGCACGACCCAATGCGCCCCGGCGATTACGGCGGCCGGGTCCAACGCCCGCTCGTGCTGCTGCAAAGTCCGGGTTGACAGGCGCAGCCACACCGCCGATCCGTCGGGCTGCTGCATGAAGTCCAGCGCGTGCCGCATAAGAATGCCCAGCTCATCGACATGCGCCGGCTCGAACGACGCCAGCCGGTCCGCCGCCATGCCGATCAGTGGCGTGTTCACCGACTGGTGCTGCCCGCCCTCCGGCGCCAGGGTCAGACCGGACGGGGTGGAGACCAACAAAAACCGGGCATCCTGGTAACAAGCATACAGCAGCGCATCCAGACCGCGATTGACGAACGGATCGTACACCGTGCCGATCGGCAGCACGCGCGCGCCCGACATCCCGGGCGCCAGCCCCGCCGCGCCCAGCAGCAGGAACAGATTCTGTTCGGCAATCCCCAGCTCGATATGCTGACCCTTGGGCGACATGCCCCAGCGCTGGGCGGATGCCAGCTTGGAATCGCGGAACACGTCGTTGCGGGTATGGCGGTCGAATATTCCCCGCCGGTTCACCCACGGGCCTAAATTCGTCGATACCGTAACGTCCGGCGAGGTCGTCATGATATGTGCGGCCAGGTCTTTCAGGTCGCCCTGACCGCGGCCGATTTCCGCCAGGATATCGCCGAAGCCGCCCTGAGTTGACATCTTGCGCCCCGCTGTCTTGGGCGTCGGCAGCGTCGCCGGCACATGCACCGCCGGGGCCGACAACAGCCGCCCTTGCGGGGTCAGCGGAGTGCCGAACGGGACCTCTGCCAGGAATGTGCGAAGCTCGGCTTCGGCAATATCCAGGCCCTCGAACAAATCCCATTCGTGACCGGGGCGGATGCCCATGTCGTGACGGAATTGTTCCATCTGCTCTTTGGACATAAGGCCGGAATGGTTGTCCTTGTGGCCGGCGAACGGCAGGCCCATGCCCTTGATGGTATAGGCGATGAAGCAGGTCGGCTGATCGCCGTCGGCGTCGGCGGTGCGCAGCGCCTCGATCACCGTTTCGATGTCGTGGCCACCCAGATTGGTCATCAGGGCGCCGAGTTCCTCGTCGGTCAGTTCGTCGATGATTGCCCTGGCGTTGGACCGCCCCAGGTCGGACAGCAGGGCCGCCCGCCACGCCGCGCCGCCCTGGAAGGTCAGTGCCGAATACAGGCTGTTGGGGCAGTCGTCGATCCAGGCGCGCAGCTTGTCGCCGCCTTCCCGGGCGAAGGCGGCTTCCAGCTTGCGGCCGTATTTGATGGTGACGCAGTTCCAGCCCATGTCGCGGAACAGGCCCTCGATCCGGCCGAACAGGCGGTCGGGGACGACGGAGTCCAGGCTTTGGCGGTTGTAGTCCACGATCCACCACACGTTGCGCACGTCGTGCTTCCAGCCTTCCAGCAGGGCTTCGTAGATGTTGCCCTCGTCCAGTTCGGCGTCGCCGCAGATGGCGATGTGGCGGCCGGGCGGCAGGTCGGTGCGGCCAAGGCCGTGCAGGCGGGTGTAGTCGGCCATCAGGGCGGAGAAGCTGGTCATGGCCACACCGAGTCCGACGGAGCCGGTGGAGAAATCGACCTCGGCGCCGTCCTTGACGCGGGAGGGATAGGGCTGGATACCGCCGAACTGGCGCAGGCCTTCCATTTTCTCGCGGGTTTGCCGGCCGAAGAGGTAGTTCAAGGCGTGGAACACAGGCCCGGCGTGCGGCTTCACCGCGATGCGGTCCTGCGGGCGGGCGACTTCCAGATACAGCGCCGCCATGATGGAAATACAGGAGGCGCAGGACGCCTGGTGGCCGCCGACCTTGAGGCCGTCCCGGTTAGGGCGGATGTGGTTGGCGTTGTGGATCATCCATGCCGACAGCCACAGCAGCTTGCGTTCAAGCTGCTTCAAGATTTGCACCCGGCGCGATTCAGGCGGCATCAGCTTGGTCATCGCTGTGATGGGTGCGTTCATTAGATGTCCTCCCGGCGGTGTCGGCCAAGGGGGATTCTGCCACTGTTCGTACTGGAAGTCACCGGGTTGGGTTGCCGCGAGGCGGAGTCGGCGAGAGGGAGTTGAATTGGTCAGTGTCTGGATAATGTGAGCGAATTGGGAAATCTGTTCGTTCCTGAAATTGGCAAAACCTCCGCAACCACTCGCAGGTTTCAGGCGGTTGCCAAGGACCCCGACCAACCGCCCCGACTAAACCCGACGACAAGGCACATCCAAGATTAGGGACTGCTTCCTATATGCCGATTCGCCCAGGGTCCCGCGTCAGTCTGTCCTCGGCCATTCGTGTTCCGTCATCGAACTGGCGATCTTTCTGTCCGGCAAGCCATTGTCGAGCCTTGAATTCCAGTACATCCAATCGAACACAGCCTTTTCGAGCGGAAAGAAAGTTACGTCTTCCTCAGTAGAAAATTTCCGCCTTGCGGAATTGATCAACTCGGCGCGCACAAATCCCAAAAAGCGCAATTTTAACGTTTCGAGCGGAGTACCTGCTAACTTCCCGCGAATTGGTTCGAACCATTCGACGATTCTATTTTTGATGCGAGGGGCCAATCTGCTTAAATTCGAAGATGTCGTTACTTCAACTACCACAATGTAACCTCTATCGCAATCTACAACAACGAAATCGGGGCAACTAGTCTCCTGTTCTCCTGCCGAATTTGATTTCTTTATATTGTATTGTGGAGCAAGAAAAACCCTTCCGCAGCGAGTAAGGTAAGTGCTTATCGGTGTTTCCAACCCATCACTCATAGCCGCTTACTCCATTACCTTATTGCGGTCATCATATATCAATTACGCGAGAATCCAAATAGCTGATTAGCAAGAGCCGACCTTTGATTCTATCGGCGAACCTGCTTTCCCACCTCTCCATGATGCCTCGCAACATCGGTTGCCAGCGTGTTAAGCCGCACCCGCAACGCCTCCGGCTCCACCACCGTGACCGCGGTCCCCCAAGTAAATAAGTGCCAGCACATCTCCAGCAAACCACCGGCCCGGAAGCGTACGGTAACTCCGCCGTCCGTTTCTCGCTCGATGGTTTGCGAGGGATGAAACAACCAGGCAGCCGCGTCCTCCGCGGCCTCCGGGCAAAACCGCAGCACCACATTGACCGGATCTTCCTGGAACACCCCGAACGACTGTGCCGCGTAGGCCTCCAGCGAGAAGTCCTCCCGCCGCTGAAACCCACGGTCGATCAGATCGGCGGACAGGATGCGGTCCAACCGCCAAAGCCTCATCTCGGGCAGATCGTCCACATGCGCGACCAGCCATCCGCTTCCGCCGTAAAGAATCCCGTAAGGGCAAAGGACCCGGGTTGCAGGCTCCTCCGCATCGCGCCGGTCGTAGCGGACCACAACGGGCTGTATGCCAAGGATCGCACGCCGCAGGGTGGGCAGCACGCCCTTCGCAATTGTTGGTCGAGGCCCCGGCCGCATCGCAACGCCCTCGGCTTCCATCAGCACGGCGATGTCAGGCTCCGAACGGCGAAGCACGTCCGGCCGCATGACCGCCCGTAGCGTGGTCGATGCCTCGCGCAGCAGGGCGGCTCGGTCATCCTCCCCGCGGGTCTCGCATTCGCGTGCCGAGGCTTCGATCGCCGCGACAGCCTCCGCCCGAACCTCGATGACTCCCACCAATGCGCTGCCGGGCAGGTGCCAGCGACGCATTCGCTGATCGTCTTCCTTGAACTCCATTTGTGGGAACATCGAAGCCAGAGTATCACGCAGCCGTTCCGCTGTCCGGCGGCTAACGCCAAGGTCGGCTGCCATTTCATCGAGCGTCAGACCGGTGCGGGTGCCAGCCAGCGTGCGCGCCAAGCGGAACAGCCGTTCGGACGGGTCATATCTCATGATGCAAACTCATGCTGCCTCCAATAATGAATGAACCCAGGGTCAGTCGCCGCTGCACCGACCGCCAGCCACTCTTGCTTCGGTAAACGCCACCCATCGATTTTCGCTGTCCATTCCGCCTTCACAAGCCATCATTGTCCGGCGCGAACCATCCGCGGCCGTGAAAGTAACCCGATAACGGTAGTGCGAATCGATCCTGAGCCGGCCGAGCACGTCAATCAGGACGCAGCGGCCTGGCTGCACGGCATTCCAATGACCGGTCTCGATACAACGCCTTGAGGCCTCTCCATCGGGACTTGGGTCGTCAAAAGGCTCGGTCGCATTCGCCGAATCGATCACCACGACGACCTCGGTTATTGGCTCGGTTCCAGCATTACAAAGGTAGAAACGAGTATCAGGCTCATTCCAACGAAAGTCGCCATAGAGGCTCAGTGCGGCAGGCGCCCCCGGCAACGCGATCTCGTTTAGGTCCGGATCGAGAATCGTGCTCAATTCCCAATTTAGAAGACGATGACTTCCCGGGATGTAGGGCTCCGTGAACGCCGCACCGGCTCCAATCCCGGCATGAGAAGGAATAATAAAGGCCACGTCCAGCAAGCCAGGGGTTGTAAGGGCCACCGCCGCACGTATCGCGGCGCGGAACACCGGATATCCCTTGACCTCGCCTTCGCGTTCTGTGAACTCCCTAATCAGCCTGTAGTCGTACTTCTCTACCAGCTCGCGAACTGCTTCTTTCTGTGCCAGCAAAGCCCGTGCCGACGCCTCCGGCTCACTTGGGCGCGTCCGGTAATAGGCCACCGCCTTCACCCGGTTATCCCCGTTCGACACCATGTCCTCCATTCACTACGTCCGAAACAACCAATAGCAGATCGATGCGACAGAACAGGACGCACCCAAATCTTCGAATGAATTGTTCGGTTTCGGAACCCGCCGCGCGGAACCACCATGGATAGACATGCGGAGAAACCATAGTGGTCAGCCGACACCTTACGAAGTCTCGCTACATGGCTGGCCTGCAATGCCTGCGCCGTCTCTGGCTGCAGGTTCACGAGCCGCATGACTACGAGATCCCCGCACCCGGCTCCCCGCTCGATATCGGTCAGGAGATTGGCCAAAAAGCCCACCTTCTGTTCCCGGGCGGCATATTGATTGGCGAAGAGCCGTGGCAACATGCTCAGGCTGTCGAAAGGACGGCGGCCTTGATGCTGGACCCCACAGTTCCCGCGATCTTCGAGGCCGCGTTTGTGCACGACAACATTCGCGTGCGGGTCGATGTGCTAGAACGTCGTGCCGGTGGATGGGGCCTGCTGGAGGTCAAAAGTAGCAGCCGGGTCAAGGATCATTACCTCGACGATATCGCATTGCAGGCTCATGTGCTGATGGGCGCAGGCGTCCCGCTCGCCAAGATTGAGTTGCTCCACATTGATACCAGCTACGTTCGCGGCGCCGGGGAGATTGAATGGCCGGCTTTTTTCGCCAAGGTGGACGTAGCGAGGGAAGTGGCAGTACGACAGGCGAGCCTGCCCAACCAGTTGCCCAGCCTGCACGCATGCCTGGAACAAGAAGCGGCGCCACAAGTTGAACCGGGGGGTCATTGCGGCAATCCGTACGAGTGCGAATTCTGGGGCCGCTGCACCGCTGACAAACCTGGCGACTGGATTGTTTACCTGCCAAATCTGACGCCATCGCGGGCTGGTGCGCTCGATGCGCTCGGCGTCACGGCGATTTCCGAAATACCCCGGGATTTTCCTTTGAGCTGGAAACAGGAAGTCATTCGGGACTCAATCGTCAGCGGCCGGCCTTATGTAGCAGCCAGGTTGCCGGCATTGCTAAGCGGTTTCGGACCGCCTGCCTGTTATCTGGATTTCGAGGCGATGATGCCGCCTATCCCGCTCTATGCCGGGACGAGGCCTTATCAGACCTTGCCATTCCAATGGTCGTTGCACATCGCGGCCGCGGATGGGTCGCTGACCCATCAGGATTTTCTGGCCCCCGTAGATGGCGACCCGAGGCGACTATTTGCCGAAACGCTGATTGCCGCGCTAACCGGACCAAATACTCCGATCGTCGTTTATTCGTCATACGAACAAACGCGCCTTAAGGAACTCGCCGGCCAATTCCCCGACCTCGGGCCAGCCCTGACCGCTATCATCGAACGGCTTGTCGATCTGCTGCCGGTTGTGCGCGGCGCCGTCTATTTTCCGGCGTTCGGATTCAGCAATTCCATCAAGTCGGTGGCGCCGGCGTTGAGCCCCGGATTTGGGTACGACGATCTTGCCGACGTCGCCGATGGCATGTCGGCCGCCGGAATTTTTCTGGGCCTTGCCTCCGGTAAGACCGCCGATCCGAATGAGGTTCGACGGCTTAGAAATGCGCTGGTGGCGTACTGCACCCGCGATACGATGGCGATGGTCGAAGTGCATCGTGCGCTGATGGCGTTGTCCGGCGATATCGAAGGTGCCGCAAGCACCAGCGCGTCCGCATCTGACGCGCTGGTAAAGTAGAGGCGTGGTCGAGAAGGAGCGGTTAAATGGCGGGAGACATCCAAGGAGACGATCCGGGTCCACCACACCAGCGCCCGGAACCCTTCCAGGGGAGGCCGGAGGACGCCGAGCCAGCGGTTGGGATCTTCTGGTTTGCCGTTGATGCCGCAGGTATTCGCGGTATGCTCGCGCAAGTTTGCCGGCTGGCCGACGCTGAACCCTATGGCGACTGTTTGACTTTTCCGGACGGACATTACGAAGTCTGGACCCGTTGGCAACGAATAGGCCCACCTGACCGCGCGCTCGCGGCAACCGTTAAAGAAACAGAATATGATGAATGGCCACGGGGGCGGATCGTGTTCGATCGAGCCATTGATCGGTTTATCGTCTATGCCGACCGGCGCATCACATCGTTGGGTCTGACCGGACGGATCGTTGAATATTTCCGGCTCCCC
>JAKBCJ010000221.1 GCA_021807975.1 Pseudomonadota bacterium
GTGCAGACCCAAGGCCGCCTCACCACACCCGAGGAGTTCGGCAAGATCGTGGTGCGTGCCAACCCTGACGGCTCCGTACTGCGTATCGAGGACATCGCCCGGGTCGAACTCGGCGCGGCCAACAGCGACACGCTCAGCCGCTTGAACGGCAATCCCGCGGTGTCGATCGGCGTTTACCTCGCCCCCGGCGCGAACGCCGTCGATACCTCGGCCCGGGTGTCCAAGGCCCTGACCGAAATGTCGAACCGCTTCCCCGACAGCATCAAGGCCCGCGTGTTCTACGACAGCAGCACCTTCGTGTCGGATACGATCGATGAGGTCGTGAAGACCCTGCTGATCGCCTTCGTTCTGGTGGTTGCGGTGGTGTTCGTCTTCCTGGGCAGCCTGCGCGCGACCGTCATCCCGATGGTTGCCATTCCCGTCAGTCTGATCGGCACTTTCGCCGCCCTGCTGGCGTTCGGCTTCTCGGCCAACACAATTTCGCTGCTGGCCATGGTGCTGGGCATCGGCGTTGTCGTGGATGATGCCATCGTCGTCGTGGAAAACGTCGAACGCGTGATGGCGGAGGAGCCAAACCTGTCCCCCGCCGAGGCGACCAAGAAGGCCATGGATCAAATCACCGGCCCGGTGATCGCTATCTCGCTCGTGCTGTTATCGGTTTTCGTGCCGGTCGCGTTCCTCCCCGGCCTGACAGGCACCCTGTTCCGCCAGTTCGCCGTCACCATCAGCATCTCCATGCTGCTGTCGGCGATTATCGCGCTGACCCTGTCGCCCGCCCTGTGCGCGCTGTTCCTGAAGCACAGCCATCGTCCGCGGGGCCCGGTGGGCTGGATGCTGATCGGCATCGACAAGGTCCGCGACGGATATTCCAACCTGGTCAACCGCCTGTTGCGGCTGGCGTTGCTCTCCGTCCTCGCCATCGCCGCCGCCGCCGTCGGCATCGTCATGCTCGGACGAATCACCCCCAGCGGCTTCCTGCCAGAAGAGGATCAGGGCGCCATCTTCACCGTTGTCCAACTGCCCGACGGTGCATCGGTCGAACGCACCCGCAACGTGGTGCAGGAGGTCGAGAACCTGATCCGGCCGATGCCGCAGGTCGAGGCCGTGCTGTCGATCGTCGGCTTCTCCCTGCTGGACGGCGGCAATCAGCCGAACGCGGCCTTCCTGGTGACCCGCCTGAAGCCCTTCGCCGCCCGCCAGGGCGCGCAAGACGGCGTCCGGTCGGTCATCGGCAAGATTTTTGCCGGCGCGCAACGCATCCGCTCCGCCATCGTGTTCCCGTTCAACCTGCCGCCGATCATCGGCCTGTCCACCAGCGGCGGCTTCGAGTACCAGTTGGAGAATCTGGAGGGACGCCCGCCCGAGGATATGGGCAGCGTGATGCAAGGCATGGTCGCCGCCGCCAACCGGGACCCGCGCCTCGCCAGGGTATTTTCCACCTTCACCGCGTCCAACCCGTCGATCTGGCTGGATATCGACAGGGAGAAAGCGCAGGCGCTGGGATTGGCCATCTCCGACGTGTTCAACGCCCTGCAAGCCTCGCTGGGCGGATACTATGTCAACGATTTCAACCTGTACGGCCGAACCTGGCAGGTGAATATCCAAGCCTCCGAAGCCGATCGCAGCGATCCGGCGGCGATCTACAAAATCTTCGTACGCAATAATCGGGGCGAAATGGTGCCGCTTCGCTCCATCGCCAATGTCCGCATTCAACTCGGCCCACAGGTCATCAGCCGCTACAACAACTATCGCAGCGTGACGATCAACGGCAGCCCGAAACCCGGCATATCGTCGGGTGCGGCGCTGGCGGCGATGGATGAGCTGTCGAAAACCACCCTGCCGCCCGGGTATTCCTACGAATGGACCGGCACCGCGTACCAGGAACGGGAGGCGTCGGGTCAGACCGGGTCGATCCTGGCCCTGGCCGTGCTGTTCGCCTATCTGTTCCTGGTCGCCCTGTACGAAAGCTGGATGATCCCGATCCCGGTGCTGCTGTCGGTGACAGTCGGCGTGCTCGGGGCCTTCGTCGGGCTTTATTTCTCCGGCCTGTCTCTGGATTTGTATGCACAGATTGGCATGGTGGTGCTGATCGCGCTCGCCGCGAAAAACGGCATCCTGATCGTTGAATTCGCCAAAGAGGCCCGGGAGGCAGGCCTGTCGATCAGGGACGCCGCGGCATTGGGCGCCAGAATGCGAATCCGCGCCGTGCTGATGACGTCGATCGCATTTATCTTCGGACTGATTCCGTTGGTCTGGGCGACGGGTGCGGCGATGTTGAGCCGCCGAGCGGTCGGCACGGCGGTGTTCGCGGGCATGATCGTGGCCAGCACGATCGGCGTGTTCCTGATCCCGATGCTTTACGTGGTGTTCCAGTCGATCCGCGAAAGCGCCAAGCGCCGGTTCGGCGGCAAGGCCAGGGACCACCACCCGGCGGAGTAATGTCGGGCCGGTTCCCCGTTGGAACAGGCCCGTTGATAGGCCTGCAAGCCGGCTGCCCCGACCGGCGCCCGCGCGCCGCCGCGGGGCAACCGCCCCGGCCTAACCGTTCGCGGCCGCCACCACCCGGTCGATGAACCCCTGCGTGCTGCCGAGGTAATTCGACGGGTCGATCAGCCGCTCGATCGCCGCACGGTCCAGTCTGGACGACACCGCCGGATCGCGTTCCAACGCATCCGCCAGCGAGACCTTCTCGGTCAGCGCCACATCGCAGGCGTGCTTGACGACATGATGCGCCTCGCCCCGGCCGATAACCGGCGCCAGGCCCATCATGACCGCTTCCGACACGATCAGCCCGTGCGTGATGTTCAAATTCGCCCGCATCCGCTCCGCATCCACCACCAGCCCTTCGGCGATCGAGCGCGTATGCAGCAGCGCGCCATGCGTCAATACAAAAGCCTGCGGCAACGCCAGGGCCTCGGCCTGCCACGGGCCGGTTGCACGCTCATGATCCTGTGCCATCGCCCCCTGCATCACCGGCACCAGCCCATGCACCATACGGGATGCCGCCAGGATGTATTCCGACGCGATCGGATTGCGCTTCTGCGGCATGGTGGAAGACGCGCCGCGTCCGGCGACATACGGTTCGGCCAGTTCCCCAACCTCGGTCTGCGCCATCAGGATTACGTCGGTGGCGATCTTCGCCAGCGTGCCGCACACCAGCCCCAGGAAGCTGACCGCCTCGGCCAGGGCATCGCGGCAGACGTGCCACGGCGCCAGCGGCGCACCCAGCCCAAGTTCCGCGGCCAGGGCTTCCATGACCGCGATTCCCTGCTCGCCCAGCGAGGCCAGGGTGCCAGCGGCACCGGAGAATTCCACGACCAGAACGCGGGAACGGAGCTGCGTCAGCCGCTCCAGATGCGACAGGAACGGCATCGCCCAGATGGCGCATTTCAGCCCGAACGTCACCGGCAACGCCTGCTGCAAATGGGTGCGCCCGGCCATCACCGTGTTGCGGTGCTTCGCCGCCTGCCCGGCCAATGCCGTCAGGATCGCGCGCAGCTCGGCCTCGATCAGGTCAAGCCCGTCGCGGACCTGCAATACCGTGGCGCTGTCCATGATGTCCTGGGTGGTCGCACCCCAATGGGTCCAGCCGCCCGCCGCACCGGATGCCTTGGACAGGCCGCCAACCAGCCCGACCACCGGATAGCCGACATTGCGCGCCGAAGCCGCCAGATCCTCGACCCGCAAATTCTCGAACCTGGACGCCGCGATGATCGTTTCCGCCGCATCGGCCGGGATGATCCCCATGCGCCCCTGCACCCGGGCCAACGCGGCCTCCACATCCAGCATACGCTGGAAATAGGTCTGCTCGTCGAACACCGCGCGCATGGCGTCAGTGCCGTAGAGGGTGCCCAGAATGGGGCTGTCGGCGGGATTGACTGGCATTGTCCGTTTCTCCTGATCGCCGGGTTAAGCCAGAGGCTCAGGATCAACGCAAGACGGCCATGGACGCATCACAAACCGTCCTTAAATAGCCGGTATGAAAACCAGCCATCCCGTCATCCTGTGGTTCCGCGACGATCTTCGCCTGACCGACCAGGCCGCGTTGCTCGCCGCCGTGGAAACCGGCCAGCCGGTGCTGCCCGTCTTCATCCTGGACGACACGTCCCCCGGCCGCTGGGCCATGGGCGGCGCCGCGCGCTGGTGGCTGCACCACAGCCTTGCGGCATTGCAAACAGATCTGGCCCGTTACGGCTGCGCGCTGACGCTGCGACGTGGCGACAGCGCGGCGATCCTGGCGGAGCTGGCCGGATCGACCGGAGCGACCGACATCTTCACCGGCGGTTCCGCCGACCCTTGGGCGCGCCGCCTTGACCGGACTGTATCGGAGTCCGCGGGCGCAAAATTCCACCGCATGCGGACCCGCACACTGTTTCATCCCGACTCGATCCGCACCAAGACCGGGGGCGCCTATGGCGTCTATACCCCTTTCGCCAACGCCTGCCGCGCGCTGGGCGGCCCGCTGCCGGCGGCTTCGGCGCCGGAGGCAATCCGGCCGGCAAACAGCGTCCCGGGCGATCGCCTGGACGACTGGGGCCTGCTGCCCACAAAACCCGACTGGGCCGGCGGGCTGCGGGCGACCTGGACCCCGGGCGAAGCCGGTGCAATGGAACGGGCGAAGGCATTTCTGACCCATGGGGTGGAGTCCTATGCCGCCAAACGCGACCAGCCGGGCGTCGATGGAACCTCCATGCTGTCGCCGCATCTGCATTTCGGTGAAATCTCCGCCGTGCAGCTCTGGCACCTTGCCCACCAGCGGCCCAACACAAAGGGCCGCGATACCTTCATCCGGGAACTGCTGTGGCGGGAGTTCTGCGCCAACCTGCTATGGCACCACCCCGGCCTGCCGGAGACCCCGTTGAAACCCGAATTCGCCAACATGCCATGGCGCGAAGACAAGCCGGGACTAACAGCGTGGCAACAGGGCCGGACCGGGGTGCCCATCGTCGATGCCGGAATGCGCCAGCTCTGGCAAACCGGATGGATGCACAACCGGGTGCGGATGATCGTCGCCAGCTTTTTGATCAAGCACCTGATGATCCCGTGGCAGGACGGACAGGCGTGGTTCTGGGACACCCTGGTCGATGCCGATCTGGCCAGTAACGCCGGCAACTGGCAGTGGGTGGCCGGCAGTGGGGCCGACGCGGCGCCGTATTTCCGGATTTTCAACCCGGTGCTGCAAGGGCTCAAATTCGACGCCGAGGGGGATTATGTCCGCCGCTTCGTCCCCGAACTGGCGAGACTGGATGCCAAATACATCCATGCCCCATGGGAAGCCCCGGCCCTGGCTTTGGCGGCCGCCGATGTCCGGCTTGGCAAAACCTATCCCCATCCTGTCGTGGATCTGGCGGCCGGCCGAACCCGCGCGCTGGAAGCCTATGCCCAAATCCGATCCGGTGCATGAAATCGGATCGCGGGCAGTTGCCTGGTTGGTTCGAAGCACCAACCTATCTACATACTGAAACGATGAATGGCCCCGTGATCCCTGCCGGCGTGAAAATCAGAGTCGTTGGCGATGTCCACGGCGACTCCTCCGCCTTCGCCTATGCCGTTGCCACCGATCGCTTCATCGTTCAGCTCGGTGATCTGATCGACCACGGTCCGGACAGCGCGGGTACGCTGCGCACGATGTTCGATCTGGTGGAAAGCGGCCGCGGCCTGTTCATCATGGGGAACCACGACTTGAAACTGGCCCGGGCGCTGGCTGGCGAGCAGGTGCGGATCGAACCCGTTGTGCAGGCCACGATCGGCCAGATGGACGACGGGTTGAAAGCACGCACACTTCAGCATGTAGCCGCGGCCCCGGTCTGGCTGCGCCACCGGTCGGTGCTGTTCGTCCACGGCGGCTTTCATACCGCGATGCTGGAGCAGCAATCCCCCGATCATGGCCTGGAACGCCCGCAAGGCCCCGTCGCCCGAGCACTGTACGGAGAACCGACGGGGCGCATCCAGGCCGATGGCTATCCGGAACGCAGCCTGCGCTGGGTGGATCGCATTCCCCGGGGTTTCACCGTCTATTGCGGCCATGACCGCCGCAGCAACGACGGCCGGCCCTATGTGCGCCACGGGTCGCAGGGCGGCACCGCGATCTTTCTGGACACCGGCGCCGGCAAGGGCGGCCATCTGTCCTGGATCGATCTGCCCTGATCCCGGAGCGGCCTGCTTCGTACCAACCGCCGAGGCTGAGATGAGGGGTTTTGGCGACACATACGGTTCGCCTGACCGAAGCCGCCGACTTCTCATGGTCATGGCGGGCGCAGGCCCGCCATGACCATGTCTATCGGCCGCGTGGCCGGTGTGTCCGTCGTTCGGCGGGCCGCCGCTTACTCCGTCTGCGGCTTCACCGGCTGGCTCTTGGCGATCGCACCGGTCATCGGAATAAAGAACACCCCGATATCGCGCTTGGAGTGGATTTTGCCCTCGGCGTCCTTGGTATAGACATACAGCACCTGGCCGCGCTTGAACGGCTGGCCAATGGGGATAATCATCCGGCCGCCGGGCTTCAACTGGTTGAACAAATCCGGCGGCGCGAACGTCGCCGCGCAGGTGACAATAACGATATCGAAACCGCCTTCGACCTCTGGCCAGCCATAGTAGCCGTCGCCCACCTTAGAGTGGACGTTGTCGTAGCCAAGCGGCGCGAAGATCTTGCCGACCGCCTTGCCCAGCGGCTCGATGATCTCGATCGAGTAGGATTTGTCCACGATCCGCGACAGCAGGCTGCTTTGGAACCCGCTGCCGGTGCCGATTTCCAGCGTCACCTCGCCCGGCTTAGGTTTACAGATTTGGGTCATATAGGCCTGACCCAGATAGTCGGACAGCGCCGACCCATAGCCCAGCGCCCAGGGCTTTGGATTTTCTTCATACGCATCCCCGGGCAGCGCGCGATGGTCTGGGTAGTCATAGTGGTAGTATTCGCGCGGCACCGCCTCGAACGCCGCCATCACCGCCGGATCGGCGCTGCCCAGGCGTTCTTTCAGGTAAGCCTCGATCCGCTTCATCGCGGCGGGCTTGCGTTTCTGGATCGCATCGAACTGGGCATCGGTCAGGCTGACCGGACGGCCGGAGTCCTTCATCGCCTGTTCGAAGGCCGATTTCGTCCAGACCGGCGCGGCGCGCGCCACAGGCGGAAGGATCATGGAGGCACCCGCGGCGGACATCAGTCCGCGGCGGGTGATCGTGCTGAGAGTGGGTGCCAAACCGAATGTTTCCTCATAGCCGGAAATGTAACTAACGCGACGCCATAGAGGATCGCCGCGGACATTAGAACCCTGCTGAACCCGGCTTCGCGCGCGATCAGATTGGCCAGCGGCGTCGCAACGACCGAGAATGCGCCGTTAAGCCCCCACGCCCAAGGCAAAAACCCTCTGGTTCCCGCCTGGTTCAAACCCAACGGAAACGGCAGGCCAAGCGCGATCGAAAGCGGTGCGATCGCGGCCAGAAGCAACAGGCCGCGAAGCGCCAGCGGCCAGTCCAAAGTCGCCAAAATCAGCGGTTCCTGCAGCAAAAACGCGGCCAGACACCAGATCGCCGCAACCCCGCAAACCAGCGCCATGGCTTGATTTGGCTGTTCGGCCACACGCTCCGACAGCAGGCTGCCGAGGCCGGAGAACACCAGCATCCCGGTCAACACCACCGCGAACCCGCTGGTCCGGTCGCCCAGCCAGAAACTGGCTTTCTCGATCAGA
>JAKBCJ010000222.1 GCA_021807975.1 Pseudomonadota bacterium
GCGTCCGCCGCCGCGTCGTTCCCGCCGCCGAGGTCCGACAATCCGCGCAGAAGCAGATCCATGGTCCAGGTCCAGCCGTCGCCCTGATTGCGGACAAATGCCTGGGCGATTGCCAGCGTATGGCGGGTTCCGTCCGGCTCGACCCGCACCACCTCGCCCAACAGCGCCGGCGTGTTGGCGAAGCCACCATCGGTCAGATACCGTCCCATCTCCGCCTCGGGATGGGGGCCATCGGTGACGCGCCGGAACATCTTGACGACCGCAATGTCGCCAACGATCACCGACGAGTTCGATTGTTCGGCAGATATCCAGTTCATCTCGACGCCGTCGGGCACGGTTACCTCCACCATGCGCGACGTCGGCTCGAACCGGATGATCCCCGCGTCCATCGCGAAGATATCGCTGCCGCGCAGTCCCGCGAGGATCGCGATCGGAAACGCCGGCAGTGCGAACGCGTCGGTCAGCAGCCCCACCCTTGGTCCGCGCCGCACGCGCGCCAATGCAAGCTGAGATTGCAACGGCGGTACGTTGGCATCTTCCCAGACGATGCCCAAGGGCAGCAGCCAGCGGGCAGTGCCGGTTTCCGTCACGGTCTCGATCTCCAGCAGCACCGCGTCGTCGGCTGGCACGCGGATCAGCAAAGCAATCCGCGCCATCTTCAGCGTCTGATCCTTCATTGCGAACCAGCGGCGCTTTGCCAGATAGGGCGGCAAAATCTCCCGCTCGATAACCGCTCGGGCGGCAAGAACAGCCTCGGGCAGGGCGTGGCGCATAACGATGGTTTGGTATTCGGGCATGGGTTCCGGCGCCGGGGGATGAAGGGCGGGCCAGCCATCAGCTGCCGACAGCAGGAACCAGTAGAAGCCGTACGGCGCCAGGGTCAGCAGATAGGTCAATTGTCCGATCGTCGGGAATTGCGTGTGCCCATCCAGCTCGATGGGGATGCGGCCCTGGAACTCGGACAAATCCAGTTCCACCGCCTGCGGCGTGCGCGACAGGTTTGCGACGCACAGGATGGCGATGTCCCCGGCTTCCCGCAGATAGGCCAGGATCTTGCGGTTTTTCGGGTATAGCAGGCGATAGCCGCCACGGCCGAACACTTGGTACTGCCTGCGGACAGCGATGGTGCGGCGCATCCACATCAGCAGCGAATGCGGATCGGATGCCTGCGATTCCACGTTGACTGCCTGAAACGCATAGAGCGGGTCCATCACCATCGGCAATACCAGCCGCGAAGGATCGGCGACGCGCGAGAACCCGCCATTCCGGTCCGGCGACCATTGCATCGGCGTCCTTACGCCGTTGCGATCACCCAGATGGATATTATCGCCCATTCCTATTTCGTCACCATAATAGATAACCGGCGTTCCGGGCATCGACAGCAGAAGATAGTTCATCAACTCTATGCGCCGCCGGTCCCGTTCCAGCAGTGGGGCAAGGCGCCGCCGGATACCCAGGTTCAGGCGGGCGCGGCGGTCGGCGGCGTAGGTCTCCCACAGAAAGTCTCGTTCCGATTTCGTTACCATCTCCAGCGTCAGTTCGTCATGGTTCCGAAGGAAGATGGCCCATTGGCAATTTTCTGGAATATCCGGTGTTTGGCGGAGGATATCCGTTATTGGGAAGCGATCTTCCCGGGCGATTGCCATGTACATGCGGGGCATGAGGGGGAAGTTGAATGCCATGTGGCATTCGTCGCCGTCACCGAAATAATCCTTGGTATCCTCGGGCCACTGATTGGCTTCCGCCAGCAGCATTTTATCTGGATAATGCGCGTTCAATTCGGCTCTTATCCGCTTCAGCGCGGCGTGGGTTTCCGGCAGGTTTTCGTTGTTGGTGCCCTCCCGTTCCACCAGATACGGCACCGCATCCAGCCGAAGCCCATCGATCCCCATATCGGCCCAATAGCGCAGAACCGACAGGACTTCCCGCATCACCCTGGGATTGTCGAAGTTCAGATCCGGCTGGTGGTGGTAGAACCGGTGCCAGTAATAGGCCTTGGCGGTGTCGTCCCAGCTCCAGTTGGACCGTTCCGAATCGACGAAAATAATTCGTGTGCCGGCGTATTTCCGGTCGTCGGCGGACCACACATAGAAATCGCGATAGGTCGAGCCGGGTTTGGCCAGACGTGCCCGCTGAAACCACGGATGCTGATCGGAGGTGTGATTGATCACCAGTTCGGCGATAACCCGGATACCGCGGTCATGTGCCGCCGCGATCAGCCGCTTCGCATCGGCCAGGGTGCCGTAGTCGGGGTGTACGCCCCGATAGTCCGCGATGTCGTATCCATCGTCCAGGCGTGGGGACGGATAGAACGGCAACAGCCAGATGGTGTTGACTCCCAGCTCCGCGATATAGTCCAGCCGCGAAATCAATCCTTGAAAGTCGCCTATGCCGTCGTTGTTCGAGTCGAAGAAGGACTTAATGTGAATCTGGTAGATAACCGCATCTTTATACCATAACGGGTCGTTATCCATCCTATCGGGCCTCCAGCCGCCAAAGCGCGAAAGGCAGGTCCGAAGGGTCCAGACGAATCCGCTGGTTCTTGCCGTACCACATGAAAGTGTCCCCGCGCATAAGATCGGTCACAGAAATCCCCGCCCGGTCGTCCAGGCCGAAATCCCAAAGCGGCACGTCGATCGACGCTTCCTGAACCATGTGGGGATCGAGACTGACGGCAACCAGCACCATGCTGCCATCGAAGGGATCGCGTTTACCGTACAAAATGACTCGATCATTATAAGCAGTGTAGAATTTTAGCCCCAGATGCGATTGCAGGGCCGGATGCTGACGCCGGATGCGGTTCAATGCCGTTATTTCGTCAACGATATTACCCGGACTGTTATAATCGCGCGGTTTAATTTCATACTTTTCCGCATCCAGATATTCCTCGCGCCCGGGCAACGCGGCCGATTCGCATATTTCGAACCCAGAATAAACGCCCCACAGGCCTGACAATGTCGCGGCCAGCGCCGCCCGGATCAAGAAACCCGGCCTGCCCGAGGTCTGCAGGAACACCGGATTGATATCCGGCGTGTTGACAAAGAAGTTCGGCCGAAAAAAGTCCGCGGCCGGGGGGGTGGTCAGTTCGGTCAGATACTCGGTGAGTTCCTGCTTGGTATTCCGCCAGGTGAAATAGGTATAGGACTGAGAAAACCCGAGTTTTGCCAGCCGGTACATCGGCTTAGGCCGTGTGAACGCTTCGGCCAGAAACAGCACATCCGGATGCCGGCTTTGGATGTCGGCGATCATCCAGCGCCAGAACGGGAATGGCTTGGTATGCGGGTTATCCACCCGGAAGATCCTCACACCCCGATCGACCCACAACTGGATGGTATCTCGAAGCGCCGCCCAGACCGCGGGAAACGAGGCTTCGCCATAAAAGTCCGGATTGACGATATCCTCATATTTTTTTGGCGGATTTTCAGCGTGGCGCAACGATCCGTCGGGCCGCCATCGAAACCAGTCCGCATGCCGGGTCACCCAGGGATGATCGGGCGCACACTGAATCGCGAAATCGATCGCAATCTCCAGTTCATTTTCCCGCATGGCGTCCAGCAGCGCATGGAAATCCGCCATCGTCCCCAGGGCTGGATGCACCGCTTCATGACCCCCTTCGGCACTGCCAATCGCATAGGGACTGCCGACATCGCCCGCTTGCGCCCGCGTGCTGTTGTTACGCCCCTTGCGATTGATCCGCCCGATCGGATGGATGGGCGGAAAATACAACACGTCGAAGCCCATCGCCCGAATAGCCGGCAGACGCTCTATCGCCGACCGAAAGGTGCCATGCACCGACTCGCCGCCGGTGGCGGATCGGGGGAACATTTCATACCAGCTCGCAAATTCGGCCGCCGAGCGATCGGCGCGCACGGAAAAGGTTCCGGTGCGCGCGGCGAACGGTCGGCGAGCGTCGCGCCGCATCGCCGCTTTCAACTCATCCGACAGCAGGAACCCGGCTGTCGCGCCGTCGTCCACCCGTTCCAGCAACAGCAGCCCCTCGGTGATTTCCAGCGACACATCCTGGCCGGCATCGACCTTGGCCTTCAGGTCGTGAACGAAGGTGCCCCACTGGTCCCACCAAGCCTCCACCGCATACCGGTACAGACCGATCCGATCAGGCCGAACGGTGGCGTGCCATCGGTCATCGACCGGCCCTTCCATGGGGATTCGCTGCCATTCCTCGGTATCGGCCGGCCGCCACAGCAGGTCAGCGGCCAGCACGTCATGTCCATCGGCAAAAATATCCGCGGTGACAGTGAATGGTCGCCCAGCTATGGTCTTTGCCGGAAAATCGCCCCCGGGCGCGACGGTGTCGATCGCGATCCGCGTTGCCTCCGCCGATGGGCGGGTCAGATCCTCCTGGCCGCCTTGGATCTGTTGCGTCGATAGCGGACGCAGCAGCCGCACCTCGCCCGGCGAGAGCGGTTCACCGGGTTGATCGACGAACCGATCTAGCACCCCGCCGGCCCGCGCCGGATGCACGATATCGGGATTGATTAGCACCAGCAGATCGGATCGCGAAAGCACTGTGACCGAGGCCGCCGGACTGGTAACCGATGCCAGACTTCCGATCGGCGGCAATTCCGCGATCGACTGGATCGCGGCGGCGACATCAGCCGACAGGTCGGCCGGACTGTCCCGCCGCGCGGCGGCCATCACCCCTGGATCGGCCAGAGCAGAATCGAACCGGCGCGCTGTGGCGAACTCGAACCCCATTGGCATGAACAATCCGGCCCCGGTTGCCGCCGCGATCCGCAACGCCAGCCGATAGGAGTCGGCGATGTCGGCGTCGGGTGCCAGATGGCGCGCCAACCGGTCCAGAAAAGACGCCTCCGGACAAGCGAGAGGCGGGGCAACCGACCGCAAGGCAGCGTGCTGGTTCAGAAACCACGGGGAGCGGCCGTCCCAGCGTCCCATCAGGGCACAGCTCAAATCGAAGCCAACCCCGGTAAACCGTCGCGGATCCGTTATGCCGGGGGTCCAAGCCAGGAACAAAGCATTGTCGAGAGCCGAGATCACGCGCCGCCAGAAAAACCCCGGAACGAGATCCAACGTCAGGCATCGAAAGCCGGCGATGCCATTGCGCGTGAAGCCGTCGAGCAGTTCGATCCACCAGTCCGACACCGCGTCGGCGATCGCAGTCACGCCGAAGCGCGGGGCGGCAATGCCAATCCGGCGCGGCAGTTGCCGCGGATCTGCGCTCCGTCTGGCTTCGAGCGGCCCGAACCAGTCAGGGTGGTGCTGACATAACGACGACCCGGCTGCGATCTCGCCCGGGGCGATATCCAGCATCACGCGCAATCCGGCGCGCGCCGTCAGTTCGGCAATCAGTGCCAATCCCTCGGCGGCCGAACCGGCAAATCCCAGCGCCGGATGCAACCGCTCGAACGTCGCATGGATGAAAATGTCGCCGGTGCTGCCGGGTTCGAACGGCGGGGCCAGGCAGACATGGCTGAAGCCCATTGCGGCGATGCGCGCGAGCATGTCTGGCCACATGCTAAGCGGGCCGGCAACCAGGGGATGCAGGTGATAGATATTCGTCGCATTGGGCGCCGCGCCGACAGGCTTCGCGGATGAATTTGCGGCGGGTCGATCTGAATTTATCACGCCAAGAGAACGCCCGGCCTGAACCGGGGGTTCCTGACGCACGCAATCAATATCGAGTCAGAAAATCGTTAACCTTCTGTGAACAGACGACCCGCCCTATTCCGCCGCAATAGCCATCGGCTGGTAAGCCGTGGCCTTCTGGATCAGCCGTTCGCGGTCCAGGGCTCGGATTTCCTGATAGATTGCGTCGGTGATCTGACGCGGAGATAGAGAAAACCAGGACTGATCGTCATGACGGGCACGCACCCGGGCATAGGCATCCTGAAAAGTATGATCGCTCATTACCCCTCCGCCCCATTTTCGAGGAAATTGACGCCGAATGCCGAGGAATGACATTGACGTTAATCGAAATGCTAATACAACGTCAATTAAACGTCAATTCCCGAATGTCCTAAGGACCGCCATAGATGACCGACCAAAGACAGACCCTTCTGGCGCTTTCCGCCCAGATCGTTGCCGCCCACGCCGGTCACAACGAAACGGATTCGGCCGTCCTGCCCGATGTAATTAGAAGCGTTTACAACGCACTGGCTGGCCTTCAGCCGGAGCCGACCGCGGTTGCACGAATACACACGCATTCCGAACCAACACCGCATCATCACGACCATGACGGGCAGGCACATAGCCATGCTAACAATGTATACGTGCATCCCAGCTATGGGCAGACCGTCTTCGGTGACAGGTTGATCTGCATGGAAGACGGCCTGAGCATGAAGATGCTGAAGCGCCATCTGCTAACGGTCCACGGCCTGACTCCTGACGAATACCGTGCCAAGTGGGGCTTGCCGGAAAGCTATCCCATGGTAGCGCCGGAGTATGCCGCGCTGAGGTCCAGCCTGGCGCTGGCCAGCGGTCTAGGCCTGAAGGCGGAAGACCGCTCGCCGAAGGGACGCAAGGGACGCCGGAGCTAAAGCGCTGCCAACACTGCCATGACAGACTGAACGACCGGGGCCCATGCATCGGGCCGCGGCTGTCGATGCAACTGGGCGGTGGGATACCACGGGCTGTCGGATCGGTTCAGCAGCCAGCGCCAGTCAGGGTTGAATGGCAGCATGATATGAACCGGCCGCGCCAGCGCACCCGCCAGATGCGCGACCGCCGTGTCGATCGTGACGACGGCGTCCATCGTCTGGATCAACGCCGCCGTATCCAGAAAATCGCCAATCCGATCCGTATGCAGCGTCAGGGCCGGACGAACCGAGTTCGACCAGGCGCGATCCGACTCCAGAATGTCTTTCTGCAGGCAATGGAAATCGAACGCCGGCAAAGCAAACAACGGCGCCAGGGTTTCTGCCGCCATAGCCGACCTTTCGTAACTGTGCGCCGACCCGGACCACACAACGCCAACACGGCGGCGGCCATCCCGCCGAATGACCGGGTGGCTGTACATCTCTGGCGGCACCCGAAGATACGGGACGTTCGCGGGGTGGGTCCCAAAAGCCAGCGGCAAACTCATCACCGATGTGATCGTATCGGCCGGTGGCCGGGGGGCTTCGGTGCTGACCACCTCGGCGATGCCCGGCATCGCTTGCAGCAGCGGCACCAGATCGGGATAGGCCTGCACCACGACGGTCGCCCCGCGATCGGTCAGCAGCGGGGCATAGCGGATAAAGTGCAGCATGTCGCCGCGGCCTTGCTCCTGAAGGATCAGGACCCGCTTGCCCGCGACCCGGCCGATATCCAGCACCGACGCCCCTTCCGGGCGGGGGTCATGGCCAGGGATACCGAAACGCTGTTCGTAGGCGGCCCAACCCTCGGCGAACCGTCCCAGCAGCAGCAGCGCGAGACTCATATTCCAGGTGACGATCCGGTCGCCGGGATGGCTGACCAGGAACGCCCGACATTCCCGCAGCGCCGCCTCGGGCTCTCCCAGTTGCATGAAAATGCGGCCGATTTCCGAGACGATATCGGCAAGACGATGCACCGGGGTGTCCGGCGGCGCCACCCGCAGCGCCGCGCGGGCGGCCAGCAATGCGGCATCGAGCTGCCCCGTCTTCGCCAGCGAGCCCGCCAGATTGAACCAGGCCGGCGCATAGTCCGGCATTAGTTCGGTCGCCGCTTTGAACGCGGATGCGGC
>JAKBCJ010000223.1 GCA_021807975.1 Pseudomonadota bacterium
GTGGAAGCCGTCCTGCTCATAGCCGATGTCGCGGATCGCCATGCGGGCCAGATGGGTCAGCAGTTCCGGCGTGACTGTCTCCGGTCCGCGTGTTTCGCCGGCCAGGACCACGCGGTTGGTGGTCACCAGGGTTTCGCACGCCACGCGGGCGTAAGGATCGGCGGTCAGAAATGCATCCAGCACGGTGTCGCTGATGCGGTCGGCAACCTTATCGGGGTGGCCTTCGGATACCGACTCCGAGGTAAATAAATACTCGCCCGTGTCCCGCATGGGTACTGTCTCGCGTCAGTAAGGGTTGATACCCGCTGCAAAAGCGGTTGGCGGAATGCCGGAAGACGGCCGCTGTGTGGCGGAAACCGCCTTTCCGGTCAAGCATTCAGGCTGGTCAGGCCATCCCCAGCACATCCATCATCGAATAAAACCCGGACGGACGAGTCACCGCCCAAAGCGCGGCCCTTACGGCACCGGCGGCGAAGGTGCGGCGATCGAACGCCCGGTGCGTCAGCACGATGTGTTCGCTGGCGGCGGCGAAGATCAGGCTGTGCTCGCCCACCACCTGGCCGCCGCGCAGGGCGGCGAATCCGATGGCGCCGGTTTTGCGCGGGCCGGTGTGGCCGTGACGGCCCGACTCGATCACGTCGTCCAGTTTTACGCCCCTGCCCTTCGCCACCGCCCGGCCCATACCGATGGCGGTACCGGACGGAGCATCGACCTTCTGGCGGTGATGCATCTCGACGATTTCGGCGTCGTAAGTCTCTGCCGGCAGCGCGGCCCCCATGCGTTCGGCCAACGCCAGCACAAGGTTGACCCCGGCCGAGAAGTTAGACGCATAGACAACGGGGATGTGCCGGGCAGCGGCTTCGACGGCGGCCTCGTCGGCGGGGGAGAGACCGGAGGTGCCAAGGATCCACGCCTTGCCCGACGCAGCCATGACGGCAGCGGTGGACCGGACGGCGGCGGCATTGGTGAAGTCGATGATGACGTCTGATTGTGCCGCCAATGCCGCCAGATCGGGGTTCGCGCGGCTGGTGCCGCCGGACAGCGTTGCGCCGGCGGCGGGAATTTCCTCGGCCAGAAGCCGGCCCATGCGGCCGGTGATGCCCGCGATGCCGATCGTGGTGGTCATGCTGCCCCTCCCCTGAACCGTGCGGGCGGGGGTCCACACCATCCCCCGCCGTTGTATCTAGTCCCGGCTGCCCTCGAAGAATGCCGCCACCTTGGCGAAGAATCCCTCGTGGTCGGGGCTGCCCTTGGTTGTCTTGCCCGCCTCGGCCTCGAACGCTTCCAGCAGTTCGCGCTGCTTGGGCGACAGGTTCCGCGGGGTTTCCACCGCGACCTGGATGAACATGTCCCCGCGCGCGGCACTGCGCAGAACGGAGAATCCCTTCCCGCGCAGGCGGAACTGATCGCCGGTCTGGGTGCCAGCGGGGATTTTCACCTTCGCGCGGGAGCCATCGACGACCGGGACCTCCACCTCATCGCCCAGTGCGGCCTGGGTCATGCGCAAGGGTACGCGCATCAGGATATTCGCCTGTTCGCGCTGGAAGAATTCATGCGGCCGAACCGAGACATGCACATACAGATCGCCGTTCTGCGCACCAGGTCCGCCAGCCTCGCCCTCGCCGGACAGTCGGATGCGGGTGCCGTCCTCGACCCCGGCCGGGATGGCGACGGAGAGGCTGCGTTCGCGCTGCACGGTGCCGGCCCCCTGGCAGACGCGGCACGGATTGCGAATCACCCGGCCTTGCCCGGCGCAGGTTGGGCAGGTGCGCTCGATCAGGAAGAAGCCCTGCTGCGCCCGCACCTTGCCAGCCCCCTGACAGGTCGGGCAGGTCGATGCGGCCTGACCCTTGTCCTGGGAACCGGACCCGTCGCAGCTTTCGCATTTTACCCGCGTTGGCACGCGCAGGTTGACCTTGGTGCCGGTGAACGCCTCCGCAAGATCGATTTCCACGCCTTGGCGCAGATCGTTGCCGGTGCGGGGGCGCTGCGATCCGCCGCCGCGGCGACCCATGCCGAACATCTGGTCGAAGATGTCGCCCAGGTCGCCGGAGGCCGAGAAGTCGAACCCGCCCATGCCGGCACCGCCCCCCCCGCCGCCCTGCTCGAACGCCGCGTGGCCGAATCGGTCGTACGCGCCGCGCTTCTGGTCGTCCTTCAGGATGTCATAGGCTTCGTTGACCTCCTTGAATTTCGCCTCGGCCTTTTTGTCGCCCGGGTTGCGGTCAGGGTGATATTGCATGGCGAGCTTGCGGTACGCCTTTTTCAGGTCGTCCGCGCTCGCGTTCTTCGCCACGCCAAGGGTGGCGTAATAATCCTGTTTGGCCATCTCAGCCCTTATACCGTCACGCGCCTGTGAAGCGCCTGCAAAACGTCATTGCCCGAAACAGAAATCGCGCCCGCCTTCAATCGAAGCGCGGGCGCGACCCTTCATTCCAAGTCAGGCCCTTCGGTTAGGCCGACTTTTTCTTTTTGTCGTCAACTTCCTCGAACTCTGCATCGACGACGTTGTCGTCATGCGGAGCCTGCGGGCCGGCTTCGCCTCCGCCCGGAGCCTGCTGACCGGCAGCGGCTTCGGCCTTATACATGGCCTCGCCGATCTTCATCGCCGCCTGGCTCAACCTGTCAGACGCCTGCTTCAGGGCTTCCGCGTCGGTGCCTTCCAGCGCCGACCTAGCTGCCGCGATCGCCGCTTCAGCTTCGCCCTTTTCCTGCGCGCCTACCTTGTCACCATATTCCTTCAGGTTTTTCTCGACCTGATGGACAAGGCTTTCGGTGTGGTTGCGGGCCTCGATCGTCTCACGCCGCTTCTTATCGGCTTCGGCGTTCGCCTCGGCCTCCTTCACCATGCGCTGGATGTCGGCTTCCGACAGACCGCCGCTGGCCTGGATGCGGATCTGCTGTTCCTTGCCGGTGGCCTTGTCCTTCGCCTGAACGGACACGATGCCGTTGGCGTCGATGTCGAACGTCACCTCGATCTGCGGCACGCCGCGCGGGGCGGAGGGAATGCCGGTCAGGTCGAAGTTGCCCAGCAGCTTGTTGTCGGCCGCCATCTCGCGTTCGCCCTGGAACACTTTGATGGTCACGGCCTGCTGGTTGTCGTCGGCGGTGGAGAAGGTCTGGCTCTTTTTGGTCGGGATCGTGGTGTTCCGGTCGATCAGCCGGGTGAACACGCCGCCCAGCGTCTCGATGCCCAGCGACAGCGGGGTCACGTCCAGCAGCAGCACGTCCTTGACGTCGCCCTTCAGCACGCCGCCCTGAACCGCCGCGCCGATCGCCACGACTTCGTCGGGGTTCACGTTGCGGGCCGGGTCCTTTCCAAAGAACGCCTTCACCGCGTCGATCACCTTCGGCATGCGAGTCATGCCGCCGACCAGGATCACTTCCTGAATTTCGCTCGCGGTAACCCCCGCATCCTTCAGCGCCGCTCGGCAGGGTTCCAGCGTGCGGGTGATCAGGTCATCGACCAGCGATTCCAGCTTGGCGCGGGACAGCTTCAGCACCAGATGCTTCGGCCCGGAGGCGTCGGCGGTGATGAACGGCAGGTTGACCTCTGTTTCCTTAGACGACGACAGCTCGATCTTCGCCTTTTCCGCGGCCTCCTTCAGGCGCTGCAGGGCCAGCTTATCCTTGCGCAGGTCGATCCCCTGCTCCTTGCGGAACTCATCGGCCAGATAGTCGATGACGCGCAGGTCGAAGTCTTCGCCGCCCAGGAAGGTGTCGCCGTTGGTCGATTTCACTTCGAACACGCCGTCGCCGATTTCCAGCACGGAGATGTCGAATGTGCCGCCGCCCAGATCGTACACCGCGATGGTGCCAGCGGACTTCTTGTCCATGCCATAGGCCAGCGCGGCGGCGGTGGGTTCGTTGATGATGCGCAGAACGTCCAGACCGGCGATGCGGCCGGCATCCTTGGTTGCCTGACGCTGGCTGTCGTTGAAGTAGGCCGGTACGGTGATAACCGCCTGGGTGACGGGTTCGCCCAGATACGCCTCGGCGGTTTCCTTCATCTTGCCCAGGATAAACGCGCTGACCTGGCTGGGGGAGTATTTCTCGCCCCGGCTTTCCACCACCGCGTCGCCGTTATCGGCGCGCACAATGGTGTAGGGCACCATGCCCTTATCCTTGGCAACCAGCGGATCGTCGTAGCGGCGGCCGATCAGACGCTTGATGGCATACAGCGTGTTGGTCGGGTTGGTGACGGCCTGACGCTTGGCCGACTGACCGACCAGACGCTCGCCGCTTTCGGCAAACGCGACCATGCTGGGGGTTGTGCGCGCGCCCTCGGCATTTTCGATGACACGGACGTCTTTGCCTTCGAGGATGGCGACGCAGGAATTCGTGGTACCGAGATCGATACCGATCACTTTACTCATTTGAATAAGCTCCTTTCAGCGGACGGCGGCGGCCCGAAGCACCGATACTGTCCCTTGGGTGAATAAGTGGGATGTATGAAACCAAGCGCACTCGGACAAGGGTTCCGGACGAATTTTCCGTTCCATTTTGTCACAAATGCCGGATTTCTAGCCCTTCGTTGGTCCAGCGAGTTCCCCGGCCGGGGCCTTGGCAACCACAACCATCGCCGGACGCAACAAACGACCGTTCAGGGTCCATGCCTGCGACCAGGCCTGGAGGACCGTACCGGGGGCATGGGTCTCGGATTCCTGCTCCTGCATCGCCTGATGCAGGTTGGGGTCGAACGCCTGCCCGACGGGGTCGCTGCGCTTGATGCCGTTACGTTCCAGCGTGCCGACGAAGCTGCGTTCCATGCTGTCGAGGCCCTCGCGGATCTTCGACACGATGGCCGGCTGGCCTTCTTCGGCTGGCGGCAGGCTGTCGATGCCGCGCTTCAGATTTTCGGCGGTTTCAACCACGTCGGTGGCAAATTTCTGCACGGCGTATTGCCGGGCGTCGTCGATATCCTTGCGGGCGCGGGTGCGGACGTTGGCGTTTTCCGCCTCGGCGCGCATCCAGCGTTCCTTCATCTCGGCCAGTTCGGCTTCCAGCGCCGCGACACGTTCGTTTGCCGCTTGGAGAGCCTGTTCGGGGGTAAGGTCGTCCGTTGGGGGCGCGGCGTCAGGGGCGGCCGCGGGCTGTTCTGACATGGTATCCTGATCGGGCTGAAGGTCTGTGGGCATGATGAACACCTGTTAAGGTGCGGCCTTCAGTTAGGGAAGGCCCCGCGCCAGAACAACCCGTTGCAACTGGATTGTTTCAGCCCAGAAGTTGCCCGATGACCCTGGCGGTGTAGTCAACCACCGGGATGATACGGCCGTAATTGATCCGGGTTGGTCCGATCACGCCGATGGCGCCGACGATCCGGCCGGCGTCGTTGCGGGCCGGGGCGACCACCATCGACACACCGGAAGTGTTGAAAACGCCGCTCTCCGCGCCAATGAAAATCCGCACGCCGTCGGACTTTTCCGCCAGTTCCAGCAGGCGCAGCATTGTCTCCTGCGCTTCCAGGCGTTCGAACAGGGCCTGGATAGCGGTCAACCGGTCGATTTGGGTGACGTCGGACAGCAAGCGTGCCTGACCGCGCACGATCAGACTGCCGGAGCGGCCCTCCCCGGTCCAGGTGGCCAGGCCGGCGGCGACCACCAAGGTGGACAAAGCATCCAGTTCGGTGCGGTTCGCCGCCATTTCCTCGGCGACCAGCCGGCGCAGTTCGGCCAGCGGGCGCCCGGACAATTTGGCGTTCAGATAGTTGCTGGCCTGCTGCAATGCCGATGGCGGCAGGCCGGGCGGGGTTTCGATCACACGGTTTTCCACCTGCCCGTCGCTGTTGACCAGCACCACCAGCGCGCGTCCCGGGCCAAGCGGTACAAACTCAATATGCTTCACCGCGCCTTCGGATTTGGGCGCCAGCACCAGACCGGCGGCGGCCGAAAGGCCGGACAGCAGGGAGCTGGCTTCCGCCAGTGTGTCTTCCAGGCTGCGGCCCGAGGCTGCGAGGGTCGCGGAAATCGCCTCGCGTTCATCCTCTGTCAGTTCGCCGAAATTCAGCAGGCCATCGACAAACAGCCGCAACCCCTGGTCGGTGGGCAGGCGACCGGCGGAGGTGTGCGGGGCAAACAGCAGGCCGGAGTCGGTCAGGTCGGACATCACGTTGCGGATGGTGGCCGGCGACAGCGTCATTGGCAGGCGGCGTGCCAGCGTCCGAGACCCAACGGGTTCGCCGGTCGCGACATATTGTTCGACGATTTCGCGCAGCACGGCGGCGGATCGGACATCGAGCCCGGGCGGCAGCGGCGGCGCCGGGAAAGGCTGAGTCCGGCCTTGGAAGCGAGGGAAGCGGCCGGGTGGCGGGACGGGCATATTCATTCGCTGGCACTCCGACCCCCGACAGTAGGGTTTACCGACGGACGGGTCAATTGCGATCGAGCAACGCTGCGCCCGAACAAAACATCGCTGCACTCCGCCTTCCGCGTATGACCAAGAAATTATGGATTTGTTCGACCGACTGTTCTAGACACCGCCGCCAGCCGGGGGGGCATATGGACGGACTGACTTCGAATTCTCCGGCGGCGCGACCGACAGCCGGAACGGCCGCGCAGGGCCGATGCAATCCAGCCGAATTCGACGACGACGCGTTCGAGAAATTTGTCGGGGACAACTTCGACGGGACCGAGTATCCAGTCCCCGTTCCGCCGAAGCCACGACCGGTCTCGATCCGATGCGACGCTGGCTTGATCTCGGCGTATCCGAAGGACGGCCTGAGTTTCGCGCTTTTCAGCTTCGCCCGGGTTCCATGATATCAACGTACAATGCCCGGGGCCGGCGGGCTTCCGCGCGTCGGCGGGCCGGAGTCGCGGCGAAACGACCGGGGCTGCCGCCGGGCTTCGCCGGGTCCGGTAATCTCGCCGCCAGCTACTCGAAGGCTTCTCAGACAACGGCCGTCGCGCCGGCCCTGTTCCTGGCGGCAGCCGAAATTTAACTCCGTCATCAATCCCCAAGACAAACAGAGAGACAGCAATGGAATCCTTTTCTCCGCCGGAAGTTGGAAACGCTGTTCCAGCGGGGAGCAATGCGGCCGAAACGTCCGTCATCCAGCCAGGTATAACCAGCAGGGCCCTGATCATCGCCGGCTTTCACCGGAGCGGCACTTCAGCACTCACCCGGGTCCTTGCGCTTCGCGGCGCGACACTTCCCAATCATCTCATGCCACCGGCGAGCGACAACGAGACGGGCTTCTGGGAACCCCTGACTATCGTCAATCTGCACGACGAAATTCTCCACTCGGCCGGGATGACATGGGATTCAATCTGCGAGTTTCCACAGGGATGGTTCGATACCAGCGAAAGCAGGAAGTTTCAGGGACGCCTCCGTGACCTGATCCTCACGGAATACCCAACCCTTGACCTGATCGTGGTTAAGGATCCCCGGATCTGCCACCTGATCCCGCTTTGGGTTAAGGTGCTCAAGTCTCTCGATATCGTCCCGCACTTCCTGCTGCCGCTAAGAAATCCGCTTCAAGCAGCTGCATCCCTGCAGGCGCGCGATGGGATGGACGTCCGTAAGGCGCTCGCGATCTGGTTGCATTATATGCTCGCGGCGGAGCGTGACACCCGTGGATTTTCCAGATCCTTCCTGACCTATGATGGTCTGATTGACGACTGGAGGAGCGTGCTCGACACTATTTCCGCCGACTCTGGAATCGTATGGCCGCGGCAATC
>JAKBCJ010000224.1 GCA_021807975.1 Pseudomonadota bacterium
ACAGCCAAGCTGGTGTTTGCTGATGACAATGCATTTTGATTTCGGTCGTCGTCGGATAAATCTTATGCTCGCGTTCTGAACGCAGGCCAGGTCATTTCGGTTGACGCCCAATTTGGATTTGGAGAAGCCCACGTGAACAGGCTATCGAACCCCGAACTGACAATACTTCGCAAGCCGGCAACGGCGATGCAGCAGGCCGAAGAGCAGGCCATTGCCCCCGTTCGGATCGGGATCGGCGCCACCAGCCGGCACCATTCGTCATTCGTTCAGCTCTACTACGCAATCGAAGCCCGCCGGACCAGCGCGATGCCGCTGGTGGTTCAGTTCATTTCGCCCCAGACGGGTACTGGCGTCAGTACCGTGGCGTCGGGTTATGCCAGGGTGGCGGCCGACGACTGTGCCCAGCCGGTGCTGTACATCGATTGCAACCCTGCCACGGGCAAGCCGCGGCGCGGGCAGGCCGATCCGGCACCGACGCTGCAGGACGCGCTGCGCCGCGGCTTGCCGCTGACAGACGCGATCATGCCGGCCAAGGACGCGAAGAACCTGCTGTGGGCACGCCTCGGGCCCGGGGAACGGCCGCTGCTGGCGTTGGGCGGCGACCGCCTGCAATCCATGCTGGATATGCTGCGCGCGCAATATCCGGTCATCGTGCTGGATACCCCGTCGGCCGAAGCGCCGGAATCGGCTGCGGTGTCGCGGTATTGCGATGGATCGGTGCTGGTGGTCGCCGCCGGCCGCTCCAAGCAATGGGAAATCGAAAACGCCAAGGCGCTGCTCGAACGCCTCGGCGGCCAGACAGTTGGCGTGGTGTTGAACCGCGAGCAAAGTGTGATGCCGCGCTGGCTGGGTGGCCGCTGATATGGCGGTTGCGACCAGCCGGTCCGCCCCATGGGCCGGTGCCGACGCATGGCCAGCGGTTCGGCGCGCGCCTTTCGTTGTCGTACTCTCAGGAATCAGCCGCTCCGGGATCGTCGATGCCGCGCTGGCGGACCCGGTGCTGCACGAAGCGGCGATACCACGATGGGAGCCGGACTGCACCGCCCCCTGCGATGCGCTGCTGTGGCGGCTGGAAACAGTGTCTGGCGAAGCTGTGAACCGACCCGGTTTGCTGGCGGAATACTGGCATCGGCGCCCCTATGCCATGACGTTGCGGTTAGTGCGCTATCTGCCCGGATCGGCGGAGCCGGAGATCCTGGATGAGGCCACGCTGGGCACGCGTGGGCCACGCGCCGCGTTTGTGGCTTCCGTCGATCGTCTGGCCATGCGGTTCGTGCGCGACGCCGCACTGGGCCGGAGCCGAGGCCCTGCCGGCATGAAGCCCGCCCCGGCACCGCATGGGATGCCCGGCTGGCTGGACGCCATGCGGTCGCGATGGCGCGACCGCCTGATGACGGAATGGTGGAGCATCGGCTCCTCGGACGCGCCGTTGAAACAGATTCTGTCTGGCGGCGGCCCGGGTGCGATATCATGGTATCGGGCGGAGGCCGGCCACCGCTACCTCGCCGATCCCTTTCCCTGGCCGGGAACCAACCGTATTCTGTGCGAGGAAATGCCGCTGCGGGACGGCGTCGGCAGGATCGTTTCTGTGTCCGTGCAGGCCGGAGAACCAGGCAATCCGGCGGTTCATCTGGACGACGGCCGCCACCATTCCTATCCCGCCACGTTCGCCGGGGACGGCAAAGTCTATTGCGTCCCGGAGTCGCCCGATCGCGGCACGACAAAGATCCACGTTCTGCATGACGATGGAACCCTGGAGCCGCTTTGCCTGGTCGCACCGCATGCCAGGCTGGCGGACCCGACGCTGTTTCGCTGGGCGGATCGATACTGGCTGGCCTGCACGGACCTGGATCTGGGCACCCACGATAACCTGTGCCTGATGCATGCCCCGGGAATAGCGGGCCCATGGATCAAGCATACCAACTGGCCGGTGAAAACCGACATACGCGGCGCCCGGCCGGCGGGAATGGTGTTCGCCCTGGACGGCCGGCTGTTTCGGCCGGCCCAGGACTGCGCCGAAACCTATGGGGCCGGAATAACAATTCATGAAATCCTTACGTTAACCGAATCGGACTTCCGCGAAACACAGGTAGCGGAACTGCGGCCTGACGCGACGGGGCCGTTCCCCCACGGGTTGCACACGCTGGTGCATGACGGTGCCCGCTTCTGGGTGGACGGCAAGCGCTTCGTATTCGACCCCGGCCAGTTCCGCGAGAAGCTGTTGGGCCGCGCTTCCAGGTTATTTTCGTAGCAAAGGGGGGTGCGCCAATGTCTGGATTGCTTGCCGCCGCTGCCAAGAACGCCATCGCAGAGGTTCCCGCGGCAGCCAAGGCCGACACAGCCGCTCGGGCTATGTCTATCGCGATCTATCTGCATGACCTGGCGGGCGGCGGCGCCGAGCGTCAGAGCCTGATTATAGCGGAGGAGTTTCGCCAGCGTGGTGCCGACGTTACTTTGGTGCTGCACCGGCTGCGCGGTCAGTTGCTGAACCAGGTGCCGCCCGGTCTGCGCATTGTCGATCTGAACAGCCCCCGCACGCTGATGGACGTGCCGTTGCTGATGAAATTTCTGCGCAAGGAAAGGCCTGATATTCTGCTGTCCAATGTCGATCTGAACAATGTCGCGGCACTGCTGGCGAAGGGACTCAGCTTCAGTCCGACGAAGGTGGTGATTTGCCAGCACAATCCCATCTCCTCCGCGTTCGTGGTTGGCGAGCAGTGGCTGTATCGCTACATTGCACAGTTCTACCGGATATTGTCGCCGCTCATGAGCCGTGCGGTTGCTGTGTCCAACGGCGTGGCCAGGGAAATCGAATCCCTGGCCGGCCTTCCGCGGGAACGCGTCCTGACCATCCACAATCCAGTGGTCGGTCCGGACTTTCCGGTGCGCAGCGCAGAGATCGTCTATCATCGCTGGTTTCATCAGCCGGAACAGCCGGTGTTCGCCGCGGCCGGGCGCCTTGTTCCGCAAAAGGATCATGATACCCTGTTGCGGGCGCTGGCGCTGCATCGGCGTCATGTGAACAGCCGCCTGATCATTTGGGGCAGTGGACCGCTGGAGGAACGCCTTCGGGCGCTGGCGGTGTCATTGGGTGTGGCCGACGCCGTCGATTTCGCCGGTTTCCAGGCCAACGTCCTGCCCTATATCCGTCAGGCCGATGCCTTTGTCCTGAGTTCACGTTGCGAAGGGTTTGGCAACGTCCTGGTCGAGGCAATGGGGTGCGGAACACCGGTCATTTCCACCCGCTGCGAACATGGACCGGCGGAAATACTGAACAACGGCCAGTACGGACTGCTTGTCGAACCGCGCAATCCAGAACAACTGGCTGCCGCGATGGATGAGGTGGCAAGTCTGCGGACGCGCTTTCCGGCGGAGACGCTGCGTCAACGATCGGCTGATTTCAGCTATGCGGCCTGCGCCTTGCGGTACATCGGGGTTTTCAAGGCGCTGGTGCCAAACAGGGTCTGGGTGGCCTGACCATGCGGATTGCCCGTCCATTCGGCCTGACACTTTGCCTCGACTCCGCTCGGCAGATCGCCCGCGACGCTCTTCACGGAGCGCGCCCGGCGGGGGTTTCGCTCGTGGTCACGCCCAACATCGATCACATCGCGATGATCAGGCGATCCCCGGCACTGGCCAGGGCCTATGCCGGCGCAGCGCGGATCGTATGCGACGGATGGCCCGTTCAGCTCTATGCACGCTGGTGCGGCGTTCCCGCGGAGCGCGTCACTGGCTGCGAAATCACGTCCGAGTTGATGCGGATGGGGCCATTCCCGGACTGGCAGCGGCTGTTTTTCGTGGTGGACAGCGATAAGACGCGGCAGGCCGTCCGCGATTGGGCGGCGCGCACAGGGGCCGCCTGCGACACGGCGGTTCCGCCGTTCGGGTTTGAGCGCGACGCCGGCTATTGTGCCCGCTTGGCCGAAACGATTCGCCAGTTCGGCACCACGATCCTGATCATGGCCGTTGGGGCACCGCGCAGCGAGGTCTTTGTCGATACAAAGCGGGCGCTGCTGCCGCCATGTTGGGCTTTTTGCGTTGGGCAGGCGGTGAAAATTGAATTGGGCCTGGTCCGGCGTGCCTCCCCGGGGTGGCAGGCCGTTGGGTTGGAATGGCTGTGGCGCATCTTTCAGGAGCCCTCCCGCCTGACGAAGCGGTACTTGACCGCAATGGTCGGGTTTAGCCGAGCGGTCGTGCAAGATCAGTTGAGCAATCGCTTATGAATGGATTTCCGGTTTTGGCTCGGGCAGAGCCTTTGCATTACCGGCCGGTAAGTACCGAGGCAGGTATCCGCAATGTGGTGCTCGTTTTCACTATGGCGGCGAATATTCCCCAACTCCCTGTGTCGGGCAATACGTTTCAATCAAGCCGCGTGAATATGCGCGGCATATCATTCGGTGTCATGGCCGGCACCGGGAATTTCTGGTTGCTGATCGTCTTGAGTCCGGGGCCGATCGGCTTCCTGGCCCCGATGGCCGCACCGGCCTCATTTTCGGCACTGCCGTTGCAGCACCGAACACTGACTCATCCGCGGTGCTTCACGGATCGCCCATCTAACGCCAACCTGGCAGGACTTACATCATGAACGAATCACTCGCGCTTCCGCCACGCCTCGTGATGCGGGATCTGTTGCTGACGGCGTTTTCGCAAAAGGCCAGGATCGTATTGATCTTCTTCTGCATCATGGCGCTGAGCGCCGCCATCGCCGTTCAGATTCAGCCGGACTACAAGGCTAAGTCCAGCCTTCTGGTGCTGATGGGGACAGAGCATGCCTTTCGGCCGGCTGCCGGGCAGCAGTTCATGAACACCGGCGGGTCCGACTCCGAACAGGTGTTACGTACGGAAGCCAGTATCCTGGAGAGCGATGATCTGCACCGGACTGTCATCCGGGAAATCGGCATCGGGAAGATGTATCCCAAACTGCTGGAAAAGCCCGGCCCGATCGCCAAGTGGATCCAAGACATCCGGCAATTCATAACCGAATCCGCTGGCATGGCGGACAAAGTGACCGAATCCGGTTCAGCCGATCCGATGACGCGGGCGGTCCAGGCTTTCGCGGGAAACCTGACCGTCACGGTGGACAAGAAGTCCAGTGTGATCGGCCTGGCTTTCACCAACCCGGGCCGGACGGTTTCCGCGGATGCGCTGCGCATTCTTGAATCGCAATATCTGGTACTGAGGAGCAAGTTGTATGGCGACGTCCAGGCCCCCCTTGTCCAGGCCCAGCAGGATGTCGTCAGCAGGCAGCTCGCTGATGCCGATTCCGCGCTTCAAACATTCAAACAGCAGCACGACATCAGCAATTTTTCGGAACGCCGGGCGATTTTGCTGAAGCAGCAGGGCGATCTGGAAACGGCGCTGACCAAGTCGGAAGCAATGATCGCCGAACAATCGGCGAAGCTGACGCAACTGAACCAGCAGCTTGGCCAGGTGACCGGGACAAAGCGGGGCGCGCCGAACGCATCCGCCGCTTTGCAGGGCATGGTGCAGGCCTATCGCCGACGCGAGGAAGACGCCCTGACCCGCTATCGGGGCTCCCCGGCGGTGGATGAGGCCCGCCGCCAGGCCCTGGAGCGGGAGACCGACATAGCCCGCATGCAGGCTACGCAAGCTTATGGCGTGCAGGCGGATCGCAACAAGACCGAGGCCGATTTGCGTGCGAGCCTGGCAGGACATGATGCCATCGCGGCACAACTGACAGGATTGAACAAAATCATCGATGGGCTCGACGCCGATGAATCCCAACTGCATAAACTGGAGCGGAACCGCCTGATCCTTGAGGACAACTACAAGGCGGTGACAAAAATCCTCGATGAACGTCAGACCATAGAATCGGTCGAAGCCCATCGTGAGTCATCCGTACGCGTCGTCCAGCCGCCGAATGAGCCTGCTTTACCGCAGCCGACCCGGCGGTTGATCCTGCTGGCGGGTGTCGTTGTCAGCATGTTGATGTCAATCGCGTCGGTTCTGACCTCGCACTTCTTCCGGGCGATCTACCTGCGGCCGGAAGCACTGGAGATGGATACCGGCCTGACCGTTCTGGCGTCAGTGCCGGACATGCGGTCCATCGGGGGGCCTTCATCGCCGGTTCTGGTTGTTCCTGCCTGATGCCGCGATGGCTGCTGGCGGCGGGCGATGCGTCCTGTGCTACCTACGTGACACACGGATTTGTTATTCCGGCCGTCTTCGTATTGTGCGCGCAGTCGATAGCGTTTGATTGGGCGGGACTGGGCGCCGTGGTTATATTCAGCGAGGTTTTCGGCGCGGTTGTCGGACAACCTACCGACATCGCGATCGAGCAACCGTTACTGCTTCGTCCGCGCACCAGGCGGCCCGTGTCCACGATGCCAGCACCGGGATAAATCATGCCAGATTCGATCGACTATTCACGCAAGCCGGTGCTGATTATTGGCGCGTCGGGCTTCATTGGGTCGCGACTTGCCGCCGCATTGGAACGCAGCCCGATCTACCGGCCGGTGGCCGTATCCCGCCGGTCCGTGATCGCGGTGGACGCGACCGGCATGCAGTCGGTTCTTCGGGCGCTACGCGATGTGGATTGCGTGGTGAACTGCGTTGCTGGCAAGGACGATGCCATGGTGCGGGCCGCGCAGGTGTTGTGCGATGCCGCACGATCCGTTCCCCCGCGCCGGATCGTCCACCTCAGCAGCATGGCGGTCTATGGCGCCGCGACCGGATCGGTCACCGAGGATCATTCGCCGGTCGAACCGGTCAGCGGATATGGCCGAGCGAAGATCGCCTGCGAGGAGATCGTGGGGCGATATGTGCGGGATGGCGGGGACGCGGTTATCCTGCGGCCCTCATGCGTCTTTGGCCCTGGCAGCGCCCAGTGGACCACGCGCCTGATTCGGCTGCTTCGGGCCGGGCGCCTGGGCGATCTGGGGGCGGGCGGCGACGGCGGCTGCAACCTGGCCTTCATCGACGACGTCGTCGGGGCAATCGCCGCTGCCCTGGATGCGCCGGACGTCTCGGGGCGGACATTCAACATTTCCAGTCGGGCCGACCTGACATGGAACCAGTTCCTGATGGCGTTCGGCAAAGCCCTGGGCGCCACGCCGATCCGGCGTATACCCGGGCGGACGTTGCGGGTCGAAACCAGGATTCTCGCACCATTCCGGCGCGTCGCGGCGAAAGCGGTCAAGGCCGGGTGGACCGAGGCGATCACGCCGTCGTTAGCCGCCTTGTTTCGGCAGGACATCCGGATCGACAGCGGGGCCGCGCAATCGGCATTGTGGCTGCATTTCACCCCACCGGAGCAAATGATCGCCGCCGTTCTGCGGGAGAACCGGACGAAGCAGGAGCTGGCGGCGGTATGAGCGCGCGGCGGACGGTTTTCCTGGCGTGTCCGTACGGGCAGGTCGGCGGCGGGATGGGCAGCATCATGGAATATCTGGCGTCGCTGGAGCACGACCCCTCCGGCCAGTTCGACCTGAAGCGCCTGGAATCGCGCGGCGGCGGCCACATTGCCCTGTCCCCGCTGTTTCTGGCCGCCGCGGTGGGACGGATATTTCTAGAAGCCGCACGCGGCAGGCTCGCGGTGGTTCACCTGAATCTGGCCGAACGCGGCAGCGTGTACCGGAAGGCCGTGCTGCTCGCCGCCACGAAGCTGGCGGGCGGGCGGGT
>JAKBCJ010000225.1 GCA_021807975.1 Pseudomonadota bacterium
GGGGATTGTCGCACGGGGGTCAGTCTTCCCGATCCTCTCAATCCCCTCGGCCTTAATGTGGAACCGGCCCGCGATTGCTACGCCCCACCCGGGACAGGGTGCCCGGACCACCAACGACTTGACCATAGATAAAGCAGGCACTGCGCCCAACCGTTCGGCTGGACCACCTGTACCACACCCGCTCTCAATGACGTGATGACGTTGGATGTGTCATCGTTGCTATTCTGTTAGCGAAACAGGAGGACGCCGTGGACGCCGCGCATTTCAGGCACCAAGCCGAACACGCCCGGGCGATGGCCGAGTTGGGCGATGATCCTTTGTTGACGCAAATGTTGCTCGACGTCGCGCGCGATCTCGACGCCGAAGCCGACGCGATACAGGCCAAGGCTGCGGCCGCTTCCAGTAAGCCCGATTCGCCGCTTACACCGGGCGATCGCATGGGCCTCGCCCCGGCCGGGGATTTCGATCTGACGATCTTTGTGGCGAACATTCCGGGCGCCGCCCCGCCCCGGGGGCACAATGCGCCGATTCGGGTTGTCCAAGATGCCCCGATGCATCTGAACGACGCCTAGCCCGGGCGCTAACGCGATTCGGCAGCCGCACGGCCGGCTTCGAACAGTTCCTTCAGAAATGCCTGCTCCCCGCTCATTTTCGACGAGATCGGCAGGTGCATCAACGCTTCGTCCGCATCGTAGGTTCGCAATGTCACCGAATCCGGCAGCGCCGCGAGTTCGGCGGCCAGCACATTCTGGCAGGCGATTTCATTCAGCCGGTTGGTGATTTCGGTCGGCGAGGCGGGCGTGCCGGGGCGGTGTGCCGCCTGCGCCCGCACCAGGATGAGTTCCGCGGGAAGCCAGGGATGCAACAGCGGCGCCAGCGGCGGGTTACCTGCATAACCGCCATCCCAGTACGCGCGGCCTTTTATCTGAACGGCAGGGAACACGAACGGCAGACAGGCCGACGCACACAGCACATCGACATCGATATCGGCATTGCCGAAGAACACCGCCTTCCCGGTTTCCACATCGGTGGCGGCTACGGTCAGCCGGGGCGCCCGCGGATCGGTCAGCAAATGCGGCTGTACCAAGCCGTCCAGCAGCATCCGTATCGGGTTATGCCCGAACGGGTTGATCTGCGCCGGACTGAACATCCGCATCGCCATCTCCATACCCTGCCACAGCATGGAGTTGGATAAATCCCAGCCGCCGAACAGCCAGCGTTCCAGCGGGGCGGCCTGTAGGGGGCTGAACGAATGGGCATCGGCGACCCGTTGCCACAGCCTGCGCATTTCTGTCCTGGCACCGGCCGGACCGCCCTTGACCAGCCCCTGCACCACCATCGTGCCAATCATCGCCCCGGAGGACACACCGCATATCGAGTCGAAATGCTGCCCCCGTTCCAGCAGGCGGTCCACCACGCCCCAGGCGAACGCCCCATGCGAGCCGCCGCCTTGCAGGGCCAGGGCAACTCTGTCGTTTTTTGCTTCTTTCATCGAGACAAATTGGACGCCCGACGCGGTCAAGGCAACCGGGAAAGCGGGCCTGCGGGTCGAACCGCGCGTCCAGCCATCGGTGGCGATCCAGGCAACCAGGCCCGACGATGCCTCCGCTCATTGAGCCCAAGGCCGACACAGCGCCATTGCCCAGAACGGCCGTGCGCCGATATGTTCGGGTATGAGCGAAACACATCACACCAAGGTTCTGATTGTCGGCGCCGGCCCGGCCGGCTACACCGCCGCCATCTATACCGCGCGCGCGAACATGCAGCCGATCCTGGTTGCCGGCATGCAGCCGGGCGGCCAGCTTACGATCACCACCGATGTCGAAAACTACCCCGGCTTTGCCGATGTCATCCAAGGCCCGTGGCTGATGGAGCAAATGGAAGCCCAGGCTACCCATGTCGGCACCCGCATCGTCCACGACATGATCGTCGGGGTGGATTTCTCCCGCCGGCCGTTCGTCTGCCGGGGCGACTCGGGCGACGTTTATACCGCCGACGCGGTGATCATCGCCACCGGCGCACAAGCACGCTGGCTTGGCCTGGAATCGGAGCAGACGCTGTCGGGCCGCGGCGTGTCAGCCTGCGCCACCTGCGACGGATTCTTCTACCGCGGCAAGACAGTCGCGGTTGTCGGCGGCGGCAATACCGCAGTGGAGGAAGCGTTGTATCTGACGCACCATGCCGACAAGGTGACGCTGATCCATCGCCGCGACACGCTGCGGGCCGAGAAAATCCTCCAGGCCCGGCTGTTCGCGCACCCCAAGATCGATGTGATCTGGGACAGTTCGGTGCAGGAAATCGTCGGCGGCGGCATACCGGAGGTCGTGACCGGGGTGCGCCTGCGCAACGAAAAGACCGGACAGGAAAGCGTCGTGCCGGTCGATGGCGTGTTCATCGCCATTGGCCACAGTCCGACCACGGCGATGTTCGTCGGCCATATCGACATGGACCCCGACGGTTACATCCGCACTATGGCCGGCAGTACCCGGACCTCGGTTCCCGGCGTGTTCGCGGCTGGCGACGTTCAGGACAAGATCTTCCGCCAGGCCGTGACGGCAGCCGGAACGGGCTGCATGGCGGCGCTGGAGGCGGAGAAATTCCTCGCCGAACATGAGCTTCCCGCATTGGCAGCCTCGCACTAGACAAAATTTGCCAAAAACCAGCAAATACCGTCACATGAATTGGTAATGTGTGTTTAGGCTTGACGTATTGCCTGCAATCATCGCGGGCGAGCGAGCGGTGCGGCTCCGACGTGAACAGCCGACGGGAGAGACTTTGTGATGGACTGGGACAAGCTGCGTGTCTTTCACGCCGTGGCGGAAGCAGGCAGCTTCACGCATGCAGGCGATACGCTGAGCCTCAGCCAATCGGCTGTCTCGCGGCAAATTTCGGCGCTGGAGGAGGCGCTGCAGGTTCCGCTGTTTCACCGCCACGCGCGCGGCCTGATTCTGACCGAACAGGGCGAGTCCCTGAACCGGACGGTGCGGGAGGTGTTCGCCAAGCTGGCGATTACCGAGGCGCTGCTGACCGAAAGCAAGGAAAAGCCGGCCGGGCGATTGAAGGTGACCACCACGGTCGGGTTCGGCTCCTCATGGCTGGCGCCCAGGCTGCACGGTTTCCTGGAAGCCTATCCGGACGTTTCCGTCGCCCTGCTGCTGGACGACGCGGAACTGGATCTGGCGATGCGGGAGGCCGATGTGGCGATTCGCATGCATCCGCCAAAGCAGCCGGATTTGGTTCAACGGCACTTGATGACGATGCAGTGGCATGTCGTGGCCTCGCCGGAATACCTGAAGAAACACGGCGTTCCGCAGCGGGCCGAGGATCTGGACGCCCACCGCCTGGTTTTGTTCGGCCAGCATCATCCGCCGATCCAAGAGGTCAACTGGCTTGCCGACGCCGGACGCCGCCCCGGCAACCCTCGCCGGGCTCTACTGGAGGTGAACTCGGTTCACGCCGTGCTGCTGGCGATCCGGTCGGGATTGGGTATCGGCGCGCTGCCGGATTACGTGGTGAACGAGAACCCCGATCTGGTCCATGTGCTGACCGACTTGAAGGGGCCAAAGGTGGACGTGTTCTTCGTCTATCCCGAGGAGCTGCGGAACTCGAAGCGCGTCGCAGTGTTCAGGGATTTCCTGCTGGCACGGTTGACGGAGATTCATTGACCGGCTTCGGCCGGTCAGTTTGATCGAGATCAATGCAATGCCGAACGGCTGAATCAAAACCTCCTCCCGCCACTGTGCGCCGACACCCGCACCTGCCTTCAGACCAGGCGGTTTTACACAAAAATTCAAAGTCTTATGCTGATCGCTGGTTGAGCGGGGGCAGCCATGACATTTTCAATCATACTAATAAGTAGGCATGCGAAACCAACATGGCGGATGCCAGTTCTGAACAGTGGTTTCCTTCGCTGGTGCGGGATTAGAAGCAGGCACCGAATACGACGGCGTTGCCGTTAGAGTTTCAGCGCAAGTCGCTGGAAAGGGGCCTCTGGTCCCTGCGTCTCCCAGACGTGAAGCCTCCCTGTATACTTGCCCCCGGTGAATAACCGGGGGCTTTTCTTTTAGCGCGCTCGCCTGTGTCCGGTCGCCAGGATCGCATCCACCAGGATCGCGATATCGGTCTCCTCGGTTCGGTGGTTGACAATGGCCACCCGGATCGCCAGTACGCCGCCGGCCATCGTGGTGGACGGTGCTGCGATTCCCGATTCGTGCAGGTCCGCCACAATATCCGCGTTCAGGCGGTCCAGATCGCCGGTCGCGGCGATGTAGCGGAAGCAGACAATATTCAGCGCGACGGGGGCCAGCCGCTGCAACGCCGGCTCCCGGTCCACCCTTGCGGCGAGCATCGCTGCCAGGGCGCAGGTCTGTTCGGCGATGGCGCCGATACGATCCGCACCATAGACGGACAGCGTCATCCAGACCTTCAGCGCCCGAAATCCGCGGGACAGGTCCGGCCCCAGGTCGCAGGGCCAGACGCCACCGGCTGCCAGGCCCCGGGTTTCCCGCTTTAGGTAGGCGGCTTCGGCGCCAAATGTTTCCAGTTGCCGAGCGGAGTCCCGGACGACGATGCAGCCGGCGTCGTAGGGGACTTGGGCCCATTTGTGGAAATCGAATGCCACCGAATCGGCCCGGTCGATTCCGGCCAGCTTGGGGCCCAGTTTGGGCGACAGGGCCGCGACCGCCCCGAAGGCGCCATCGACGTGGAACCACAGGCCCTCGCGCGCCGCGACATTGGCGAGGGCGGCAAGATCGTCGATCGCCCCGATATCAACGGTCCCGGCGGTGCCGATCAGCAGAAACGGCCGGGCGCCAGCCGCGCGATCCGCCTCCAGTGCCTGGCCCAGCAGGTCCAGACGCATGCGGCCATCCGCATCGCAGGGAATCATCCGCAGCGCATCGCGCCCCAGACCCGACATTTCCATCGCGCGCGGCATACAGCCATGCGCGGCGGCCGAGGTATAAGCGACCAGCCGCATCCCACCGACCCCATCGCTGCGCACCCCGGGCCCGAGCATCGCGGAACGGGCGACCAGCACGCCGATGAGGTTGGCGATCGAGGTTCCGGTGACCAGCACCCCGGACGCACCGGTTGGAAAGCCCAGCATCTCGGCGGCCCACGCGATCACCTGACGCTCGACCTCGATCGGGGCGTGATCGCGGCCGCCCAGATTGGCATTCAGGCCCCCGGCCAGCAGTTCGGCCAGCATGCCGATGGGATTGCCGCCGCCATGCACCCAACCCATGAACCGCGGGTGCAGGTTGCCGGTGGCGTATGGCTGCACCAGGCGTTGGAAGCTCTCGTACACCGACTCGGGGGTTTGTGGCAGGCGTGGCAGCGGCTGGCGCAGTTCCCGACGCAGCGGGTCCGGCATGGGCTGCCAGACCGGGCCGTCGCGCAGGGTTTGCAAATGATCGAACATGTCGTCGATCATGCGGTGCCCCAGTGCGCGCAGACCGGACCAGTCGGCCGGGTCCAGACTTTCAGCGCCGATGGTCGTCATCGTGTCCCCGTTGTCATGCCCAGCGCGGCCAGTACCCCCGCGTCCAGCACCGGGTTGGGCGGGATGGGACGGCGGATCGCAAGCCCCATGATGTCGTCATAGCCCCACAGCGTCCAGGCGATGCCTTTGTCCTCGAACCCGTGCCGAACTGCTTTCAGCCACGCAAGGCGCGCGGGCCGGTTCAGTTGGGCGGTGGCCCCGAACTCGCCGGCGAGCAGACGGACATGGTGGATACGCGCCCAACCGGCGACCCGATCGATTTCCCCCGCGACATGCGCCGCATTCCAACGGGAGGCACAGTAATAGCGGATCAGCCCGCGGGTCGGCGGATCGGCTGCCGGCACCTCGCAGTCATCCCCGGCCGGGAAAGGCAGGGCAGCCAGTGCGTTACGATCCACGTCCGATCGGTATGCGGCCAGCGAGGTCAGGTCCGCCGGGTCGTAGAAGTGGAAGCTGTAGATGACGTTCGGATCGTCCTCCGGCGCCAGAGCCAGCAGACCGGCAATGCTGCCCCAGTCCTGGCCAGTCAGCACGACCATGGATCGCGGCAGCGAAGCGCGGATTTCGGTCAGCACCCGGTGCTGCAACCGGCCCCAGCCGGCCGGGTCGTTCGGGAACACCGGTTCGTTCATCGTTTCCGGCACGGTTCGGGCCGGGTCCAGCCCGCGCAAGGCCGGAGCAAGCGTATGCCAGAACCGCAACAGCCTGTCGGGATAGGTTTCCAGATGCCAGTCGTTCGGATGGGGGGACACCACGACCGCCATCCCCTGGCGTTGGATGCGCCGGATCGCCGGCAGCAGGGAACCGATGTCGAGCAGGTCTGGATCGACTGCCAGCCTGACGAAGTCGAACCCGGCCGCGCGCAGACCGGCCAGCGCCCGGTCGCCGATATAGTGCGCCAGGACAGCGGGGTCGCGGCTGGCCGGAAAGCGAAACCAGCCGGTCATATTGATGCCCCGGTTCAGCAACGGCTGCCCAACGGCCGAGCCGGACATCAGGCAAAGCAACAGGACCAGCAGTCTCATACCGATACCTTGACCGCACTGGGTATGTATCGCTCGACCAAGTAAAGCGGCCGTTGTTTAGTTTCGTTGAACACCCGCCCCAGGTATTCGCCGATCACGCCCAGGAACATCAGTTGGATGCCGCCAAGGAACAGCACCACGGTCATCAGGCTGGGATACCCCGCAACGGGATTGCCGATGATCAGCGTCTTCACGATCACCTGCGCCGCATAGATCACCGACAGCAAGGCAACGCCCAGTCCCACGTAGGTGGCGAGTTTCAGCGGCATGACGGTGAAGCTGGTGATGCCCTCCAGCGCCAGGTTCCACAGTTTCCAGTATGACCACTTGCTGGCGCCCGCGCATCTTGGCTTGCGATCGTACGTCACATAGGTGGTCGGATAGCCGACCCAGGCGAACAGGCCCTTCATGAAGCGGTGCTGCTCCCGCAACTGCCTGACCGCATCGACCACCCGGCGGCTCATGAGGCGGAAATCGCCGGTGTCCTCAGGCAGTTTCAGATCGCCCATGCGCTGCATCAGACGGTAGAAGCCCCGGGCGGTGCCGCGCTTCAGCCAGGAGTCGCCGGTTCGGCTGCGGCGTTTGGCGTACACCATGTCGAACCCCGCACGCCATTGGGCAATCAACTCAGGTATCACCTCTGGCGGGTCCTGCAGATCGGCGTCGATGACCACGACGGCATCGCCCGCCGCGTGATCCAGGCCGGCGGTGATTGCGACCTCTTTGCCGAAGTTACGCGACAGGCTGACCACGGCCACGCGGTCGTCACTGCGGCGCAGCGATTCGACCACCGCCAGGGTCGCATCCCGGCTGCCGTCGTCGATATAGACGACCTCCCAGTTATCGATGCCGCTTAACGCCTTGGACAGGCGCTGGTGAAACAGCGCCAGTCCGGCGGCTTCGTTATGCGCCGGAACGACCACCGAAATCGCCGGCTGCCAGGATCGCCGCGATAAAGCCGATGGTACGTCCCGCATAAGCACTTCGTTAACCTTTGGCTGCTACACCCGGGTCAGCATGACGCGGAAGTATTGAGATTTGGTTAACGCCACGGACATTCGGCTGCGCTGGGCAACGGTGCTTGCGGCAGC
>JAKBCJ010000226.1 GCA_021807975.1 Pseudomonadota bacterium
CCGGCGGCAACGCGAGCCGTTGTGCGATCAGGGCCTCGCGTTTGGCCTTGCGCCAAAGACGCAGGTCGTCGCGGGCTTCGGCCGGGTCCTGTTCGGGTAACGCGCCGGCGGGGCCGTCCGCCAGTTCATGCAGAAAGCAGGCCGGGGAACTGAATTCCGGCTCCGGCTCGTTCATATGACGGCTTCGGCCCGCAGCGCCGCGATGGCCGCCGCGTCGTAGCCGATCCCCTGCAATACGGCGTCGGTGTCGGCGCCGGCCTCCGGCGCCAGCGTGTCCAGCCTGCCGCCGCCGTGCGCCATCTGGAAGCCGGATCCCATCAGCCTCAGCCTGCCGTAAGGGCTGTCCACTGCCTGCATCACCCCGCGGGCGGCGATCTGCGGGTGATCGATGATTTCCTCGACCTTCCAGATGCTGGCACAGGGCGCGCCGGCATCGTTCAGGCGGCGCTCCCATATCTTGGAGTCCTCCGCGGCCAGGGCGGTTTCGATAATCTCGCGCAACGCTGCCTCGTTCGCTTTCCGCTGAAACCAGTCGGAGAAGCGGGGATCGTCGAACACCCGGGTGCAGCCCAGGGTGGTCATCAGCGCCCGGTATTGCTTTTCGTCATTCACCGCCAGCAGCAGGAAGCTGTCTTTGGCGCGAAACAAATTCGCCGTGACCTTGCGGCTGACCGCCTGATTGCCGGCCTGCTGCTGATGGTGCCCGGCCACGGTGTAGTCGGCGACCTGGGTGGTCAGGAACGCCAGACTCGCTTCCAGCATCGAAACATCCAGCTTCTGGCCCTTGCCGGTATGGGTGCGCTGAAACAGCGCCGAGGAGATCGCGAACGCGCCGGTCGCGCCCGACAGGATATCGCACACCGCGAACCCCGCGCGGGTCGGCCCGGTTTCCGGATGGCCGGTGATTGCCATGATGCCGGACATCGCCTGGATTTTGCCGTCGTAGCCGGCTTCGGTGCTGGAAGGCCCGGTTTGCCCGAACCCGGAGATCGCACAGTAGATCAGCCTCGGGTTTACAGCCGACAATGCCTCATACCCCAGCCCCAGCCGGTCCATCACCCCGGCGCGAAAGTTTTCCATCACCACGTCGGCCTTGGCGGCCAGTTTCAGCACGATATCGCGCGCGGCGGGCTTCTGGAGGTCCAGCGTCAGGCTTTTCTTGTTGCCGTTCACCGCGATGAAAGCCGGCGCCATGTTGCGTTCGGCCCATTCGCGAGACAGCGGGGTGCGGCGCATGTCCTCGCCGCCGCGTCGTTCGATCTTGATGACGTCCGCACCCAGCAGAGCAAGTTGGTAGCTGGCATACGGCCCAGCCAGCACCTGGGTGAAGTCCAGGATGCGAACCCCTTCATAAGGACGGGCTGTCATGCCGCCTTAACCGCTCGGTTTGGTCGGGCAAGCTCCTTCTGGCGGTCGAATTCCTCGCGCCGGCGCCGGAGTTCTTCCTCGCCGATTTGTTCCAGGTTCAGATAATCCAGCTTCCACTTGCCGTCCGCGTTCCAACGAATCGGCGATTGCATCGTGGTCCGCGGTCCCGGTGCGGCTTCAAGTAACCGCAGCGCCAGCGCCAGCGTCTGGTCCTGGGATGCCGCGTCGTGCGGCTTGCCGGCGCTGTTGCCCAGTGGGAAATCGCTGAACAGGAAGCGCGGGGCCGCGGCATGCTCCACGATGTCCTTGGCACATCCCATTAGTACCGTCGGAATGCCGTTCGCTTCAAGATGCCGGGCGACGAGAGTGCTGGTCTGGTGGCAGACGGGGCAGTTGGGGACGATAATGGCGGCATCGGCACCGTCCTGCCGTATGCGGGCCAGGATTTCCGGTGCGTCGGTCTCCACCGTCACTCGATGGCTGCGATTGGTCGGCGCCCCGTGAAACCGCGCCGCCACGCCCCCGATCGTCCCGGCCGCCGCCGCTCGGCGGAGAGCAGGGAGGGGGAACCACGTCCCGCTGTCGGTCGCGGTGGTGTGCGTCCGGTCGTAGCCGATATGGGAGATGCGCAGATCGTGATCGACCGAGGTATCGCCGGAATACACCTGATAGAACTTGGCGCTTCCATTGTAAGCCGCGCCCGGCCCCTGGTCGCCCTTGTCTGGCTGATAGGGCGCGGCTGTGGTGACGATCGCTACTTTCGATTGATTCAGCGGTTTGCTCAGCGGCGTGAACGGGGCGGCCAGATAATGCGCCCAGCGGTAAGGCGTCGTGTAGCCGATGGCGGCATAATACTCACGCGTGCGCCGCATATAGGGGATCGGGGAGTCGTAGTCCGGGGCGAAACCGAGCAGGGTGTCGAGGGACTGGTCCATGGGGTCCTCCGTCTTGTGGGGCGAGATCGAAGCGGCGGTCAGTTCTTGTCCGCGGCGACCTTGTGATAGCCCCGCCCGTAGTAAATCAGGCCCTCGTGCGCCGATCCGGTGCGAACGGCCTCCACCGAACAGAAGAACACATCGTGGGTGCCGACCTCGACGATTTGGTTGATCTTGCAGTCGAACACGACGACCGCCTGATCCAGCACCGGGGAACCGGTTTCAAGTTTGTGCCAGGCGTATCCGTCGAACCGTTCATCGACCTTGTGCTGGGTCATGCCGGCGAAGATCGGCGACAGGCCTTCCTGCGCGGGGGTCAGCGTGTTCACGCACAGCACGCCGTTCTGCTTCATCGCGGGGTAGGAATCGTTGGTCCGGTTGGCACAGACCAGCAGCGTGGGCGGCGAGTCCGTTACGCTGGTGACCGCGCTGGCGGTAAAGCCCGCCCGGCCGCCCGGCCCGTCCGTGGTAATCACGTTCACCGCCGCGCCCAAACGGGCCATTGCCTCACGGTAGGCTTGCTTCTCGACGGGCACGGCACGCTCCTCCATTGATCCGCGCGCAGTATGCAGCAGGTGTGGCGGGCTGGCCAGATCGACGGGCTTGGTGCCGGCCGCGCACGAAAATTGACCCTTTTGTCCGGCAGGTGCGCTACGGTTGCCGCTCATTGAGACGAAGCATCATGAGCCGAACCGATCCAGCCCCCCGGACCTGTCACTGATGCGCTTGCCCACCGCCTTGGTGCCGCTGCGCAATGGCACCTTCCGCCGTCTGTGGATCGCCAGCGTTGTCGGGTGGCTGGGCACCTGGCTGCAGAATACCGGGGCGGGGTGGCTGATGACCTCGCTGGCGCCGCAGCCGCTGATCGTGGCGATGGTGCAGGCCGCGACCATCATGCCGGTGTTCCTGCTGGCGCTGCCTGGCGGGGCAATGGCCGATATCGTCGATCGCCGGGTATTCCTGATCGGCACGCAGATCTGGACGATTTCCGCCGCCGCGCTGCTGGCGTTGCTGACGATGCTGCATGTGATGACGGCGTTCTGGCTTTTGGTCCTGACCTTTGCCATCGGCATCGGTTCGGCGCTGACCCAGCCGGCCTGGAGCGCCATCGTCCCCGAACTGGTCCCGCGTGAGGACATGGTGCAGGCCATCGCGCTGAACGGGATCGGCTATAACCTGACCCGGGCGGTCGGCCCGGCCATCGCGGGATTCCTGATTCTGCTGGGCGGCTCCAGCCTGGCGTTCTCGATGTATGCGACGTCGATCCTGGCGGTGATCAGCGCGCTGTTCGTCTGGAAGCGGGAGCGCCGGTTCACCGGCCTGCCGCGGGAGCATTTCGTGTCGGCGATGCGCGCCGGCATGCGCTTCGTGCGCAACACGCCCGCGATCCAGGCGGCGATGGTGCGAACGGCGGCGTATTCGATTCCGGCGTCGGCGCCGTGGGCGCTGCTGCCGCTGTATGTCCGGCGCGATCTGATGCTGGGACCGGGAATGTACGGCGTGATCCTGGGCATGATGGGTGTCGGCGGCGTGACGTCGGGCATGCTGTTGCCGATCGTGCGCGCCAGGCTGTCGCGCGGGGCGACCGTGGCTGGATGTACGGCCGTGTCCTGCGCTGGCATGGCGGTGGTCAGCGTATCGCACCACTGGCTGCCGGCGTCGTGCGGGATGCTGCTGTTCGGGCTTGGGTGGACCTCGGCTTTCGCCACCATCCAGGCGGCGGCGCAGTTGGTGTGCCCGCCATGGGTGCGCGCCAGGGCGCTGTCGATCTATCAGTTGGCGCAGAACGGCGCGCTGACCATCGGGTCGTTCGGCTGGGGCTGGCTGGGCGGCTATGTCGGCATTCCGCGCACCTTCATGGCCGCGACCGTGGTGGGACTGATCCTGATGATCGTCGCCAGGTTCTTCAGTATCGAGGCGATCGTGCGGGCGCCGTCGGCAGCGGCCGAACTCCCGGCGCCATTGCCGGAGGCGCCGGCGCCCGAATTCGTTCCGCTGCTGCGCGCGGCCCGCGGCAGGATCATGGAGATGGCGTATTACCGGGTGGAACCGCCGCAGCGGATCGCGTTTCTGAAGCTGATGAACGAACTGCATCAGGTGCGCGGGCGTGCCGGGGCGGTGTTCTGGCAGGTGTACGAGGACGTGGCGCATCCCGAAGGCTGGGTGGAAGTCTGGTCGATGGAAAGCTGGACCGAACACCTGCGGGAAGCGATCCGGCTGTCGGAAGACGATAAGCGCCTGCTGGCCGCGGTGTCGGTGTTCCAGCATGAGGCACACCGGCCGTCTCGGTTCCTGGCGGTCGATCCGCAGGAGTATCTGCACGATCACGGGGCGGCGCCGCGTGCGGCGGGAAAGCTGCCGGTTCAGGGCGCGGCCCGGGCTTAGTGCCTCGCGGGTTTGATCCGTGGACATGACCATGGGCGAATGTCTGAATACTGGCGCGCGCGAACAATCGCGGATGCGGTGTGCCGCTTCGCATCGCACGGGCGATTTTCGAGGCGATTTTTGGATTTGCGGAAATAATATTTCCGCCGGGTTTTCCTCACTCTGTCGAGGACTGGTCAGCGGGACTCAAGGCTGATGGATGATGCGAACCGTTCAGGAACCATATTCCGCCAAAATAAGGAAAATGTAATCAAATAAAGTGCCGTCCCGGCGCATGGCGATGGGACGTTGAGCTGTCAAATCTCCGATAGGAGTTTGCAATTTCCGCTACAGACAATTGACAGACTTCCTTCTTGGATTTCTAGTCTTCGCGATGCCGGGGAAGCCGAGCAAGGACAAAAAGCATGGCGCGGGGCATCGGAGGGAGGATCATGATATTCAGACCTATACGCGCCACATGGCTGCTGGTTCTTGGATTGGCTGGTTCCTTGACGGCAGCGGGTGTTGCGTCCGCTCAGTCCCCGTCGGTCAGTCCGCCGCCCCTGCCGGGGCCTCCTTCGCCGGAGCAGGTGCAGCCGTGGGGTCTTCCGCCGCCACCGCCTGGTATCGGACCGGTTTCCCTGTTCGCGGATATCCACGACCAGCCGCAGGGAAAATTTCTGGAGGGGGGCGCCTTCGATAATGACGGTAACTTCTGGTTCGTGGCGATAGGCAGTGGATGGGTGTCCTATTTGACGCCCGCGGGAAAGCTCGTTCCAGGATTTAACTGCAACCCATCCGGGGATATCGGACCCGCGTGTGAGCCGCAGGGCACGCGCTGGCATGATGGCAAACTCTACGTGACGACACGTCACCTTGGCATCCTGGTTTATGATCCGAAGACGAAGAAGCTGAGTTCACTTGTATCGACCTTCCACAACCAGCTCTTCAAGGGGCCGAACGACCTCGACTTCGACGCCGAGGGCAATCTGTATTTCACCGATCCGTGGGGCACGGGCCCGGGACCGGATGCGGCGGATAAGGCCGGTGCGGTCTATCAGTATTCAACGGACGGAATTCTTCGGCGCATCATCTCCACCGGCAGCTTTCCCAATGGCATCGCCGTCTCGCCTGATGACGGCACGCTGGCTGTCGCCGACTATGCGGCTAACCGGATGCTCTACTATGCTTTTCTGAACGGGCCGAATCCGGCCTGCGCCCAATGTGTCAAAGACCCGTCTCACACGACGTTCTTCTTCGCCACGGCCGGAAGCTATAATCCCGGCAACGGCGGTCCCGACGGTATCCACTACGACGTGCATGGGAATCTGTGGGCGGCGTGCGGTATCGGGGGGATCATAGAATACGATCCGCGCGGCTTTATCATCGGCTTTGTGCCGTTGCCGAATGGCGATTCGTCAGCCACGAACTTTGCCTTCGGCGGTGAGAATAACCAATACATCTACATGGAAGGGGCGGTGAGCGGGACCATCTACAAGTTCAAGGCGCCTTACCCGGGGCTGATTGGGCCGGGCGGCGTTCGGATGGCGGCTCAACACTGATTTGCGATTGTCGAGCCGACGGACGCAAGATCGTTGATCTGGCCCGGAGTCCGTCGGATTCCAGTACGTCTGGCGGATGGTTCCTTGTAAAGATTTTGATACCGGCAGGGGACCGCTGCCGCCCGCGCGCTACCACCGGAACACCGCCGGCTTCGCGGCCAGACGGGAAAAGCTGACCAGACTGCCAGCGGCGGAAAACATCGCCGCCAGCGTCAAGGCCAGCGATGGCCCGGTGCGCATCGATATCCCGAAACACAGCGCCACCAGCGCCGCCCCCAGCGCCTGACCGACCAGCCGCGACGTCGCGACGATACCGCTGGCGCCGCCGCTGCGTTCGGGCGGCGCGCTCGACATGATCGCGCGCAGGTTCGGCGACTGGAAAAACCCGAACCCGGTGCCGCAGATCATCATCCGCCAGACGATATCCATGGTGCCGGGATGGGCGGGCAGCGATGCGATCAAGGCCAACCCAACCGCCAGAATCGCCAGCCCAATCCCGCCCAGCACCGCTGGCGGATAGCGGTCGGACAGCGGCCCGGCAATCGGCGCGGCCAGCCCGGTCATCGCCGGCCAGGGTGTCAGCAGCAGGCCGGTCTGAACCGCGGTCAGGCCCAAAGCGGTCTGGAAGTAAAACGGCAGGGACACGAATGCCAAACCCTGGGCGGAGAACGAACACAGCGAGGTCAGCGACGACAGCGCGAAAATCGGCCGCCGGTAAAGATCGACCGGCAGCATCGGCGCCGGCAGGCCTAGCTGCCGGCGAATCAGCGCCGCGCCCGACACCGCGGCGATCCCCAGCGCCGCCACGGTCACGCCGGTAGTGGCCCGATGCGCGGCCTCGCCAATGCCGAAGATCAGGAAGCCGAAGGTCGTCGCATTCAGCGCCGCGCTGCCGAAATCGAACCTGTGCGAAGACCGCCGCGTATCCGGCAGCACCCGTATCGCCAGCATGACCGCGGCCAGTCCCAGCGGGACATTGATCGCGAACAGCCATTGCCAGTGGCCGACCGATAGAATGCCCGCGGCAACGGTCGGACCGATCGCGGTGGACACGGCGACGACCAGCGCGTTGTTGCCGACGCCACGTCCCAGCATGCGGGACGGATAGATAAAACGGATCAGCGCGGTATTGACGCTCATGATTCCGCTTGCGCCGAAACCCTGGACGATGCGGGCGGCGGTCAGCGTCGGCAGCGACCAACTGAGCGCGCACAGCAGCGATGCGACGGTAAAGACCGCCAGTCCCCAGACATAGACACGGCGGTAGCCGATAATCTCCCCCAGGGAGGCGAACGGCAGCAGCGAAACGACCAGTGCCAGCTGATAGGCGTTCACCACCCAGACAGAATCGGCGGGGGTGGCGTTC
>JAKBCJ010000005.1 GCA_021807975.1 Pseudomonadota bacterium
GCCTTGGATGGTCGAAATTGTCCCAGAACCATGCCAACGTGTTGTGATATTCGTAACAGTGGTGCGGCATGTTGAACGCGGTGGGGTCTTGCGTTTCCATCACGATCTGGCCGACCGCGATTTGCAGGACATCCAGGATGCGCCGCGGGTCCTTGCCGGCTTTCAGCAGCTTGGTCAGGGCTTGCATGGTCTCGATCTCACCCTGACGCAGCACCGCGGTGGACAGTTCGGCGGCTTCCTGCTGGTTGACCGGCTGCTGGTTCCGCAGCATCGCCAGTTCGGCCTCGCCGACGCCGCCATAGGGGATGGCGCGCAGCGTTTCGCCTTCGATGGTCATTTTGATGAAGTTGCAGGCGGCTTCATAGGTCGAATACCAGCGCGGCCCGACGGCGATATCCAGCGCACCGGCATAGATCACGTTGTGGGCATTGTCCCATCCCAGTGCATTGCCGAGCTCGACTGTCGAGCGGGCGCGATAGGCTTTGTGGCCGGTGGTGTAGGACCGGTTGTACAGCATGCGGTCCTGCACATCGATCAGGCCGGCGAAGCACATTTCGGCCAGCACATCCTTGCGTTCGGCCGGGTTCCGCATGTTGCCCAGGAACATGCGGTAGGCGTCGATGACCTGGCCGCGATGGACTTGGGTCATCCAGTCGTTGAGGCGTTCTTTCAGCGGGCCGGTCTGCACCAGCGGTTCCTGATCCGGCCAGTAAGCCATGGGCGCGGGCGGGTTTTCCTCCACCTGGCTGTTGCCGCGGTGGCGGGTGTAGTGGCCGGGCGCCTTGTCGATTTTCTGGTTCCAGATATCCAGGCCGGTGGGGATGTACCAGATGGTCTGCGCCATCGGCAGCATCGCCAGATGCGACGGCAGCATCCGGGTCAGGTTGATGGTCGCCCGGGAGGAGAGCAGGCAATGGTCGTTGTTGACGAAATTGGGGTACCCGTCGTCGATCCGCTCGTGATACGGGACATGGGTATAGGGAGCGTGGATGCGCACCGCCTCGGCGACGATTTCGTTCAGCGGGCGGCCGGAACGGACCAGTTGGTAATAGACGTCCGACGCGCCCTTCTGGTCGCGCATCAGGCAGCGGTCTTCCAACCTGTCATAAAGGCCGCGAACCTGAGGGCTTTGCGGCGCTTGGGCGGCGTTCGTATCCATGCTTGGCTTTCCTCCGACTGTCCGTCGATTACCGCGATCCTACGCCCGACCTGAAGCAGACGACAACTGCCGCGCCGGAGCGAGGGGGTAAACCGGTATGAAAAGATGCTGAAGGCGAGGCGCGGACAAGCTGGAATCGTCCGGGGCAAAGTATAGTCGCGAATAATACCGTGCAGAAGATGGTACCGGCCAAAATGCACGACCGTATTTTGCGGGAGATAAAACGCGTATCCAGCAATATGCAAGGCGCTGGATTTGTATCATTTGTCCCTTCGTCCGCGTACACATGGTGCTGACTAATTTCCCAATCCCGGCTGATAATCCGGGATGAAAACCCGGATCGCCCCGCGCCCCGAACCCTGACGCATATCTGGCGGACGGACATGAGGACGTCGATATCTCCGGCGGCTGGCCCGGTGGCGCGACGATTTCCTCCTGGCCTTTCGGTGTCCCGTCAGGCGCGTCTTGACGGATGCGGGAGTTCACCCATAACGCGGGGACAAACGCGGATATCGGGGGAACTTCATGAACCGACAAACCATCGGCCGGCGGCATTTGATCGGCGCTGCACTGGCTGCCCCGGCGATCGCCGGAACAGCCCGGGCACAAGGCCGCGTGCTGAAGATGACGCTGGGCGACACGGTCGCAAATCCGGTTTACGATGTTTGTAAGAAGTTCGCGGCCGATGTGCATGAACGCACCAAGGGCGCATTGAACATACAGGTCTATGGCGCGGGTCAGCTTGGCAGCCAGGTCAACGCGCTGACCGGCATGCAAACCGGCATCATCGATTTCGTTGTCCACACCACCGGCTATATGGACCCGATCTGGCCCCGCTGCGCGGTGCTGGACCTGCCGTATATCTTTCGCGACGGCGCGATGGCGGCCAAGGTACTGGATGGCCCGGTGGGCGAGGAGTTGTTCAACGCGTTTCCGGCCCGCGGGGTGTACGGACTGTGCTGGGGTCATTGGGGCTGGCGCCCATGTTCGACCACGCTGGCCAAGCCGCTGACCGAACCGTCCGACATGCAGGGTCTGAAAATCCGTATCCAGCCGGGCGCTATTTTCGCGGAAAGCTTCAAACAGGTGGGCGCTATCCCGGTCGCGATCGATATCTCCGAAGTCTATGTCGCGATGTCGCAGGGGGCGGTGCAGGCGATCGAGATCCCGACGATCTCCATGGTGGCGAACAAAATGCAGGAAATCGTTAAGGTCGTGAACCGGACGAATTTCGTCTATAACGCGGGCGCCCTGATGGTCAGCAAGCGCCGCTTCGACTCCTTTGCCCCCGATCAGCAGAAAGCGGTGCGAGAAGCCGCGAAGGACATGGCGGTTTACTGGCGCACCGATGTTGCCACCGCGACGGACAAGGCAGACGAGACCATGAAGGCGGCGGGCGTGCGGATCGTGGATGTCGATACTGCTGCGTATGCCAAGGCGCTGAGGCCGATCTACGACAAATTCCGCCCGGTGATCGGCAGTGAGCTGGTCGATATGGTGCTGAAACAGACCGGTGCTGCCTGAACCATGGTCACGTTGGCGGACGATGCTGCGCTGACCGCGCTGGCGCCCCGCGAAGGGGCGGGCAGGGAGGTGTTCCGGCGGTTCTGCGGCGCCGCCGATACCCTCGCGCGCGGGATCGCCGCCACCGGGATGCTGATCGAACTGGCCATCATCGTGGTGGACGTGCTGCGGCGGGAACTGTTTCAGTCCTCGTTTCTTTGGGGTGACGAGGCCTCGAAGATGGCGCTGTCGCTGGTGGCTTTCCTTGGCGGCGCGGCGGCCTATCGCGGCGGGCAGCACACCTCGATCCGGGTGTTTCTGGACCTGATGCAGGTGCGAACCCGGGCGTTTATTCTGGCGGTGCTGGAATGGACGGTGATCGCGGCGACGTTGCTGGCGCTGTGGGCATCCTATGCGCTGATCCACGACAACTGGGCCAACGCGACGCCCATCCTGCTGATCAGTACCGGATGGTATGCACTGCCGCTGCCGCTTTCGATGCTGCTGATCGCACTGTTCGCGCTTGAACGGCTGGTGCTGCGCATGCCGCCCGCCATCGTGGCCGTGGCCGCCCTGACCGTCGCGGCCGGCGTGGCGCTGTTCGCCGGGTTCGACGTGACCGGGTATTTCGGCGCCCATCCCGACATGTCGCTGGGCGTGATGGTCGCGCTGTTCTTCGCCGCGGTGCTGTTCGGGCTGCCGGTCAGCTTCGCCATGCTGGTCAGCACGCTGGTCTATCTGCAAACCACCGACGCCGCGCCGTTCATCGCCGTGCCGCAGAACATGATCGACGGCACCGGCAACTATATCCTGCTGGCGCTGCCTTTCTTCATTTTCGCCGGCCTGATCATGGAACGCGGCGGGATCAGCGTGCGGCTGGTGCGCTTTGCCATGGCGCTGGTCGGCCGGGCGCGGGGCGGGCTGCTGCAGGTGATTGTGGTCACCATTTATTTGGTCAGCGGTATTTCCGGTTCCAAGGTTGCCGATGTGGCGGCGGTCGGTTCGGTGATGCGCGGCGAACTCAAGCGCCGGGGCTACCGGCCGGAGCAGGGGGCCGCGGCGCTGGCGGCATCGGCGGCCATGGCGGAAACCATTCCGCCTTCGATCGCGATGCTGGTGCTGGGGTCGGTCACGCCTATTTCGATCGGCACGCTGTTTGTGGCCGGCCTGCTGCCGGCCGCGGTCATCGCCGCGTGTCTGATGCTGCTGATCTGGTTCCGCTCCCGCAAGACAAAGCATGCCGGGGAAATCGAACCCGGACGCCGGCTGGCGGCGGTCCCGGCAGCGATCCTGCCGCTGGCGATGCCTGTCCTGATGGTGGCCGGGATCAAATTCGGCATCGCCACGCCGACCGAGGTTTCCACGTTCGCGGTCCTCTACGGACTGGGTCTTGCGGTCCTGGTTTACCGAGCGGTGCCGTTCGGCAAGGTGTTTCCGCTGGCGATGGAATGTGCCGGGACGGCGGGGATGGTGCTGTTCGTGCTGGCGTCCGCGGCGTCCTTCGCCTGGACCCTGACGGCGGCCAACCTGCCGCAGCATCTGGTCGGTCTGCTGGATGCGGCCGGGCACAATGCCTATGTGTTCCTGGCGGGGTCGATCGTCATGCTGGTCCTGATCGGATCGCTGCTGGAAGGGCTGCCGGCGCTGATCATCCTGGCACCGCTGCTGATGCCGATCGCGGTGCAGTTCGGCATTAACGGCGTCCAGTATGCCACCGTGCTGCTGCTGGCGATGGGTGTCGGGGCGTTCATGCCGCCGGTCGGTGTCGGCTTCTACGTCGCCTGCGCGGTCGCTGAATCGCGGGTAGAACTGTCCGCCAGGGAAATGGTGCCGTATCTGGCCGTCCTCGTGCTGTCGATCGGCCTGATCGCGTTCGTGCCGTGGATCACCCTGTCGGTGCCAAGGCTGCTGGGCAGCCCGTTGTAGATGAAGCCGCCGCTGCCACAAGATCCGGTCAAGACCGCCGCGCGCACCCTCGATGTGTTTGAGGTGTTCGCCGCGGTAAAGGGCCCCCTGACGCTGACCGAACTCGCCGCCAGGCTTGGGTCGCCGGTGTCCAGTTGCCATGCCCTGATACGGACGTTGCAGCTTCGCGGCTATATTTACATCCTGGACGAACGCAAGCGGGTGTATCCCACAAGCCGCCTGCTGATGCTGGCGCAGCAGATCGCCCAGAACGACCCGGTGCAGGAGCGTATCGGCCCGGTGCTGGCGGCGCTGCAGGCCGATACCGGCGAAACCGTTATCCTGGGCAAACGTCAGGGCAACGCGGTTGTCTATCTGGATGTGGTGGAAAGCCGCCAGACCATCCGTTACGCGGCCAATCCCGGCGATGTGAAGCCGCTGCACTCCAGCGCCATCGGCAAAGCCATGCTGGGGGTTTTGTCCGACACTGATCTGGCCAGCCTGTTACGCAAGCTGCGATTGGCTCCGATCACTGCAAACACCATCGGGACCGCCGACGGCCTGACCCTGGATATTGCTCGCGGCCGGCAGCGCGGCTTCTACATCACCCGTGGCGAGAACGTGCCGGATGTGATGGCGATCGCCATCGCCCGTTCGGTGGGGGAGGAATCCTATGGCATCGCCGTCGCCGGCCCGATCGCGCGCATCGACGCCCATGCCGACGCTATCGCCGCCGCGCTGACAACCGCGGGCGCCGCCATGCTGCGGATCGATGCGGAGTTGCGCGGGCGAACCTGATCCGGCTGTCCCCGGCTGCGGACCATGCCGCGGACCATTGAGAAATTCTCCGTAGTGAAATACACTTCACAATGCAGAAACCAAGGGTGTGCAATGGCCAACGTGAAATTGGACGTCAAACCGATCGCGGGCGCGCTGGGCGCGGAAATCGGCGGCGTGGACTTGTCGAAAGACCTCGATTCCGGCTGCGTCGCCGCGATCCGTCAGGCTTTGCTCGACCATCTCGTGATCTTCTTCCGTGACCAGACCCTTTCGCCCGCCCGGTTTTCCACCTTTGCCCGCTGCTTTGGCGAACCCGTAGCCTATCCGTTCGTCAAGGGCCTCGATGGCTTCCCGGAGATCATCGAAGTGGCGAAGCTGGAGCACGAGCGGGTCAATTTCGGCGGCGTCTGGCACTCCGACACCACGTATCTGGAGCAGCCGCCGATGGGCTCGCTGCTGTATGCCCGGGAATTGCCGCCCTATGGCGGGGACACGCTGTTTGCCAACCAGTATTTGGCCTATGAGACGTTGTCGCCGGGGATGCGCCGCTTCCTCGACGGGGCGGTGGGCATTTCCAGTTCCGCCAAGGCGGACGTGTCCCGCACCCGCGAGGACCGGATCAAGAGTTCGGGCACGCAAGAGGCGCGCAAGGAACTGAACGCCGAGCATCCGGCCGTTCGTACCCATCCCGAAACGGGCCGGCGGGCGCTGTATGTGAATACGGCGCACACCGTGCGCTTCGCCGATATGACGGAGGAGGAAAGCGCGCCGATCCTGGCCTATCTGTTCCAGCATCAAATCAAGCCTGAGTTCACGTGCCGGTTTGTCTGGCAGCCGGGTTCGCTGGCGTTCTGGGATAACCGCGCCGCGCAGCACAACCCGATCAACGATTATCATGGCTTCCGCCGGATCATGCACCGTGTGACGCTCGCGGGTGACCGGCCGCGCTGACAGGCATGCGTCCCGCGCCACGGAACCGTGCTCGCAAATTTCGCGACAAAAGGTGGCATTTCCTGCCGGTCCGGATCATGGTACTAGGACACTTTATAATGCCTTAGGACCGGTCGGACTGAGTAGGTGCGTATGAAATCATGATATCGCGCTTGAGCATGCCGGTTGGTACTTTGTGATGCGTTCTTCGGCATGAGCGGTCAACGGATTGGCTTGGTCGCGATCGGGGCGTCGGCGGGCGGTATCAAGGCACTTCGGCAATTTTTTCAAAACATGCCGCCTGACAGCGGCCTGGCATTTGTTGTCGTGCTGCATCTTGCCCCCGGACGCAAAAGCATGCTGCCGGAAATCCTGTCGCGGTGGACCCGCATGCAGGTGCAAGAGGCCCTGGATGGTTCGGCGATCGCGCCCAATCAAATTCTTGTGCTGCCATCTGGCACCGTCGCCGGACTGCACGGCGGCCGCGTCTCGCTGCACGAGGTCCGCCCGGACCTGCCGCGCAACATGACACCGATTGATGTCTTCTTCGGCTCCGTCGCGGCCAGCCTGGGCGACGAGGCGATTGGCATTATTCTGTCGGGCACCGGACACGATGGGGCATTGGGCTTGAAGGCCATCAAGGCGCGGGGCGGGCTGACCTTGGCGCAAAGCAGCGACGGGTCGAAGCCTGAATATCCCGGTATGCCCGACAGCGCGGTCGCCGCTGGGGCCGTCGATCTGCATGTGCCCGTGGAGGAGATGCCCCGACATATCCTGGCAGCCATGCAGGTACGCCAGGCAACCGCCGCCGACCTGGATCGGCCATCCTCGGACAGCGACCACATACGGCTGGCGATCTGCGGGATCCTGCGATCCCGGCTGGGGCATGATTTTTCGCAGTACAAGCGGCAAACCTTCATGCGGCGTGTTCAACGGCGCATGCAAGTGACGCGGCTGACCCGGTATGAGGACTATGTGCGGTTGCTGGAAGCGGATCCCGAGCAGGCAACCCTGCTGTTCCGCGATCTGCTGATCAGCGTAACCAGTTTCTTCCGCGATCCCGAGACGTTCGCGGCGCTGGCGAAAGACGTCATCCCGGATTTGTTCGACGGCAAGGACGCCACGAACGGCCTGCGTATTTGGGTGCCGGGGTGCGCGACGGGGGAGGAGGCCTACTCGCTGGCGATCCTGCTGCGTGAGCACATGGCCACGCTCCCCGCGGTCCCTAAAGTCCAGATATTTGCCAGCGATATTGATGAGGCCGCGATCGGCACGGCTCGTTCGGGGCGATACCCGGCGACGTTGCTGGACGGCGTGTCGCAGGAACGGCGCAATCGGTTTTTTATCGAGGAGGCCGATGGCTACACGGTACGGCAGGAGGTGCGGGAGCTTTGTACGTTTTCCGCCCACAGCCTGATCCGCGATCCGCCATTCTCCCGCATCGATCTGATTTCGTGTCGTAATGTATTGATATACATGGACAATTCCCTTCAGGATCGGGTGATCCCGATATTTCACTACGCGCTGGTGCCGCGAGGAATCCTGGTTCTGGGTTCGTCGGAAACCATCGCTCGGCATGAGGCGCTGTTTACCCCGTTGGACCGGGCGCGGCGAATTTTCGTCCGGCGGGATGGTCCCAGCGTACTTCCGGCGGTTTATAATTTCCGGGGGGGCGACACGAAATCAGTTCAGGGGGCAAGGGGGGGCGATCGGACCGGTTCAAAGGCGAACTGGGCGAAGGCGGTGGCGTTCGCCAACCGCCGGGTTCTTGAACGGTTTTCGTCGCCCTTCGTGGTGGTGACCGTAACCGGGGAGATCGTCCATTTTTCCAGCCAGGTCGGGCGGTTCCTTCAACCGGCGCCTGGTGCCCCTTCCGCCAACCTGTTCGACATGGCGCGCCCGGGCTGGGTACTGGAACTGCGGTCGGCTCTGCGGCGTTGCGCCGAAACGGGCCGCCCGGTGGAGCAGGTGCGCCCCGTCGTTCCGGCCGAAGGTGGAACGGCAAGCACGGTTAAGCTGGTCGTCGAACCGTTGGCCGGCGGGGACACGGAGGCCCTGTACATGGTCGCTTTCGTGGATGTCGATGAACCCGGGCCGCCGGGAGAGCCGGCGGTGGCCACCGTGGTTCCCGTGGTGAATGAGACGATCACCGATCTGGAACGTGAAAACCGCGACTTGCGGGAACAACTGCAATTTATCTCCGAAGAACACGCCACGGCGATGGAGGAGCTTCGCAGCTCAAACGAAGAATTGCAGTCCGTCAACGAGGAGTTGCAGTCAACCAATGAGGAGCTGGAAACGTCCCGCGAGGAAATTCAGTCGATCAATGAGGAGTTGAACACCGTCAACTCCCAGTTGTCGGCCCGGGTTGAACAACTGAACCGCAGCAACGGCGACCTGAGGAATCTGTTCGACAGTACGGCCGTGGCCACTGTCTTCCTCGATCCTTTAATGACTATTCGCAGTTTTACCCCCGAAAGCACCCGTATTTATAATCTGATTCCCGGCGATATCGGCCGGCCATTGACCGATATAGTCAGCCAAGTAAATTATAAGACATTGCGCGAGGATGTTCAAACCGTCCTTCGGACGTTGCAGCCAATGGAACGCCGGGTGGAACGGCTGGATCGTTCGACATACTACCTGATGCGGTTGCTGCCCTATCGCGGTGCCGACAACTCCGTCGATGGAACGCTTATTACGTTCGTGGATGTCACGACGGTCGTTGAGGCGGAGCAGCACCAGAGGCTGCTGGTGGATGAGTTGAATCATCGCGTTAAGAACATGCTGACCGTGGTGATTTCGCTGGCAACCAATACGATGCGGCGATCGAAGTCGCTGGAGGCGTTTCACGAGGTCTTTCTGGGTCGCATCCATGCCCTGACCGTAGCCTACGCCTTGCTGAGTCGCGATTCCTGGTCGCCGGTCCCGCTGCGGAAAGTGCTGATGGAGGAATTGCGGCCGTTCCTGGCGGGTGAACCGGCCAATGTGGGATTGAATGGCCCTCTGGTCCTGCTGGAGCCTAGGGTGGCGCTGGCGCTGGGAATGGCGATTCATGAACTGACGACGAATGCCGTCAAGTATGGCGCGTTGTCGGTATCGACCGGACGCGTTGCGATCAAATGGTTGGTTGAAGTAAAGAATGATGCACGACAGCTTGTTCTGACATGGACCGAGACTGGCGGCCCGAAAACGGCGGTGCCGGACCATCGTGGCTTCGGGATGACGCTGATCGAACGCGCGTTCGCGCATGATGTGCGTGGTCACGCGAAAGTTGTATTCGCGCCCGATGGGGTTGTGGCAACGCTAAGCGCACCGCTTCCGGTTGAGCGTCCGAGAGGTAGGTGATTATGATCGACCCATCCCGTGTACTGGCCGGAAAGCGGGTACTGATCGTCGAGGACGAACTGCTCGTCGCGTTGATGATCGAGGATCTTCTGGCGGATTTGGGCTGCGAGGCGGTGGGTCCCTTGGGAAGCGTCGCGCAGGCTTTGTCGGTCGCCGGTTCGGAACCGATCGATCTGGCCGTTTTGGACGTGAACCTTGGGGGTGAGATGGTTTATCCGGTCGCCGAGCGTTTGGGGGAGCGTGATATCCCGTTTCTGTTTGTGTCCGGGTACGGAGACGATGCTATTCCCGAGGGGAAGGTTGACTGGAAAGTCTGTGCAAAGCCGTTTCACCCGAAAGAACTGGCCCGGATGATGGCAGAGCTGCTTAAGCCGCTGGCACAGTAATAAAGCCCATATCTGACCGCGGTTCATTCGACGTATCAGCGCTTTATTCCAGATCGACTACCTGCGGTGACGCACGCCATCCGACGCAGGCGGTGCTGTTCGATGGCCGGCATCGGGCGTGATACTTGCCATTCGGGTCCAGCGGGGTAATCCTTTCGGCAACACAGAAAAAAGCCGGGGGGAAATGCCGTGTCGTCCATGATATTCGACTACATAATCGTGGGCGGCGGGTCCGCCGGGTCTGTGCTTGCGAACCGGCTGTCCGCCAGAAGCCGGAACAAGGTTCTGCTGCTGGAAGCAGGCCAGGATACGCCGCACGGCAAGGTTCCGGCCGCGGTTTTGGACTCCTACCCGGGAACCGCCTACCTCAATCCCAACTACACCTGGAACAAGCTGAAGGTCACCACCGAGGTCATTTCTCACAACAATCCCGAGGAGAAGGCCCCGCCGCTGCGCACCTATGAACAGGCGCGCATCCTGGGCGGCGGGTCGTCGATCAACGGGCAGCTCGCCAATCGTGGCGCGCCGACCGATTACGATGAATGGGCCGCCAGCGGCGCCACCGGCTGGGATTGGAACAGCGTGCTGCCCTACTTCAAGAAGGTGGAGCGCGACATGGACTTCGACGGCCCCTGGCATGGCAAGGAAGGCCGTATCCCGGTTCGCCGCATCTTCCCGGACCTGTGGCCTGAACACGCCAAGGCGGTCGGCAAGGCGTTCGAGCAGGCCGGTTGGAAGTTCATCCAGGACCAGAACGCGGAATGGGAGGATGGGTATTTTCCGATCACGATCTCCAACGCCTATGAACGGCGGGTGTCCGCTGCCATCGGCTATCTGGATCCCGGCACGCGGCTGCGGGACAACCTGATGATCTCTACCGACACCCTGGCCAGCGGTCTGATTTTCGACGGCCAGCGCTGCGTCGGCGTGAAGGCGACCGTGGCCGGCAGTCCGCGGGAGTTCCGCGGCAGGGAGGTGATCCTGTCCTGTGGGGCGATCCACTCCCCGGCGCATCTGATGCGCGCGGGAATCGGGCCGGGCGCGCATCTGCGGGAGCATGGGATCGAGGTGCGGGCCGCGCTGCCCGGTGTGGGACAGCGTTTGCAGGATCATCCGGCCGTCGCGGTCGCGGCGTTCCTGAAGCCGCATGCGCGGATCATCCACGACTACTCCCGCCGGCATATTTACACGGCGCTGCGCTATTCCTCCAACCTGCCGGGGATTCCGGCGGGCGACATGTTCACCGTGGTGACCAACAAGACGTCCTGGCACGCGGTGGGGGAGCAGATCGGGTCGTTCATCGTCACGGTCTATAAGACCTATTCCGAAACCGGGTCCGTCCGGCTGCGGTCCGGAAATTGGTCTGACGAACCGCAGGTGGATTTCAATCTTTTGTCGGACCACCGCGACCTGCAACGGATGATGGACGGGGTGCGCCAGTTCGGCGCCATGCACCTGACCCCGATCATGCAGAGCGTGACCGACAACCCGTTCCCGGCCAGCTACAGCGACAAGGTGCGCCAGGTCGGCCTGCACAGCCGCAAAAACAAGCTGATCACCGATGTGCTGGCCAAGGCGCTGGACAGCTCCGCCGCCATCCGGCGCTATCTGATCGAGAACCTGGTGATGGAGGGCGTCTCCTTGCACGACGTGCTGACCGACGACGACAAGCTGGAGGCGTTTGTGCGCAAGGCCGCCGTGGGCGTGTGGCACGCATCCTGTACCTGCCGGATGGGCGCCGACAGCGACCCGATGGCGGTGACGGACCCGGCCGGCCGGGTTCGCGGTGTGGACGGGCTGCGCGTGGTCGATGCATCCGTGTTTCCGGTGGTGCCCTGCGCCAACACTAACTTCCCCGTGCTGATGACGGCGGAAAAGATGGCGGACGCGATTTTGTCTGGAGCCTGATAAGGGGGTTGCATTGCGGGGAAAGGTTGGTAGAAACCGCCTCGTCGTTGGTGCGGGCGCATAGCTCAGTTGGTAGAGCAGCTGACTCTTAATCAGCGGGCCCAAGGTTCGAGTCCTTGTGCGCCCACCAATGATTTTCCGTCGTGAACTCAGTTGACACGACCACTGTCCGCTCTGAAGGCCGTGCAGTCAGCAACGACATCAGGGGTGGCACAGGGGGCGCAGACAACGTTCCGGGCATCTGTCGTCAATGTCTCCGCGGCCGCGGCCGCTCTGACTCGATCAAACGCAAATAATCGCGCCGAACGGTCGTCAGATTTTGGGGGGCTTCGTACGGTCAGCGCCGTGACTGAAGCAAATCATGCCCAGCCCATCGCCCATCCAAGGCGACGCGGCGGATTCACCGAGCCGGCTGGCGGAAACCAATCGCTTCTCCTGGTCATGGCGGCCTGCCTCCGCCATGACACTCTCTATGGCCGTACGCCTGTCGAAGCGGCTATTCCACGTCCCGCCCGCCCAGCGACCGCTGCTTGAAGTCCTCCGGCACCGCCGCGCCGAAATCGGTGAACGCACGCCGCACCGCTTCGGGGGTGCTGCCGAACACCTGCTTGCGGTTCTCCATCGCCCAGGTGCGGGAGCCAATCGGGCCTTCCAGCGACTGCTGGAACACCGGCATGACGTAGCGGGCGAACAACTCGTAGCTGCGCATGGTCTGCTCACGCGTTGCCCATTCATGGGCGCGGAACAGGATGCCGCCGAAGCCGCCCTGGCTGTAGTCCAGCAGCCGCTGGATACCCTTGGCCACCGTCTCCGGGGAGCCGACCAGTGTCGTGCCCATCTTGACGCCCTCGCTCAAGGGATCGTCCGACCGGCCCGGCGGGCGGCCCAGCGTATCTTCGAAGTAAGTAACGGTTTCGTTGCGCTCACCCTTGCGGACCTCGTGCAGCGCCTGCTCGTCGTCCTCGGCGATGTGAGCGTTGACCACCACGCGCCACTTCTTGCGGCTGACAGTCTTGCCGTGTTTGGCGGCGGTTTCCTCGGCGATCTTCCACTGTGACGCCAGCGCCTCCGGACCGCCCGGCAATCCGGCGCCGATCGACAGCACGCCCGTACCGTGGGTGCCGGCGGCGATCATGCCGAACGGGGTGATGGTGCTGGCAACCGCGATTTCGAAATGCGGGTCGCTGTAGGGCGCCAGATGCAGGCGCGCGTCGTTCATCTCAAACCAGTCGGTCTTGATCGTGACCCTGCCGTCCATCTCCAGCAGTTTCATGATTGCGTCCATGGACTGCAGCATCCGCGGCCGTTGCGTGGAGGGTTCGATCCCCAGCATGTATGCGTCCGACGTCAACGCGCCCGGACCACAGCCCAGCATCGCCCGGCCGCGCGTCATATGATCCAACTGCACCCAGCGTTGCGCCACCATGAACGGATGGTGATAGGGCAGGGAGGTCACGCCCGACCCCAGCTTGATGTGCTTGGTCTTCTCGGCGGCGGCGGCGATGATCAGCTCCGGCGAGGCGATCAGTTCCCAGCCGGCGGAGTGGTGCTCGCCAATCCAGGCCTCGTCATAGCCGAGGTGATCCAGCCATTGGATCAACTCCACGTCGCGTCCGATGGCCAGGGTCGGGTTCTCGCCCAGCCGGTGGAACGGGGCCAGGAAGATGCCGAAGGTCAAGCCGCGATGGGCCATGGGTCGTAAGCTCCGAATAACAGGGTGACACCAGCTTGCCCCAGATACCCGTCGGTAGCCAAGGGCCGGAGATGGTGGCAAGGTTGGAAAAACACCAGGAGGAAACAGTCATGCGTCTGACAGGTAAGGTTGCCATCATTTCCGGCGCCGCATCGGGCATGGGGGCCGCCACCGCGCGGCGGTTCGGCAAGGAGGGCGCCAGTGTCGTGGTCGCCGACATGCTGGAAGCCGAGGGTAAGGCGGTGGCCGACAGCATCGTGCAAGCCGGCGGCAAGGCGATGTTCGTGCTGCTGGACGTGACCGATGAAGCCGGCTGGAAGAAGGCCGTGGACGCCACCGTCGCTGCCTATGGCAAGCTGGATATCCTGGTGAACAACGCGGGGATCAGCGGCAGCGCCACCAACGACATGCTGAACACCGAACTGTGGCATCGGGTGATGGCGGTCAACAGCACGGGCGTGTTCCTGGGCACCGCGGCCGCCATTCCGCATATGCGGAAGAACGGCGGCGGGTCGATCGTCAACCTGTCCTCGATTTCCGGCGTCGTCGGCCAGACCATGGTTCACATGAGCTATAATGCCTCCAAGGGCGCGGTGCGGACCATGACCAAATCGACGGCGGTGCAGTTCGGCAAGGACAACATTCGTTGCAATTCGGTGCATCCCGGCCTGATGCCGCCGATGCGGACATCGGGCGCCACGGCCGATCCGGTGGTGCGGGAGAAGATGCTGAAATCGGTCCCGATGGGCCGCAACGGCGAGGTGGATGAGGTCGCCAACGCGATTCTGTTCCTGGCCTCGGACGAAGCATCCTATGTGACTGGCACCGAACTGTATGTCGATGGCGGCTATCTGGCGATGTAGCTGGCTTGAGTTTTGCTTGCGGTCTGGCGTCGCTAACACCAACAAGGATGTCCCATGAACGACGCCAAGACCGCGCTCGGTCACAAGATACTGGCCATCAAGGCCAAACTGAAACTGACCTGGCCCGAGATCGCCGCCAAACTGGGCTATTCGCCGACTTGGACCTGTGCCGCGTGCCTGGGCCAAATGTCGATGACGCCGGAAACCGCGGCAAAGGCCGCGACTCTGTTCGGACTGAACGAGGAGGAGACGGCGCTGCTGCAAGCGATCCCTTATCGCGGATCGCTGCCCGGGCAGGTGCCGACCGATCCGCTGATCTACCGGTTCTACGAACTGGTGATGGTGTACGGCACCACCTGGAAGGAACTGATCCAGGAGGAGTTCGGCGACGGCATCATGAGCGCGATCGACTTCGATATGACGCTGGAACGGCAGCCCGACCAGAAAGGGGACCGGGTGAAGCTGGCGCTGTCGGGGAAGTTTCTGCCCTATAAGCGGTACTGAACCGGCGCGTATTTATTCCGCAACCAGCCGTTGGTGCCAGCGGGAAATCAGGCCGGTCAGTTGCGTCAGGGTGAACGGCTTGGCGAGGTAGTCGTTCATTCCAGCGGCCAGCAGGGTTTCCCGGTCGCCGTCCATTGCGTTGGCTGTCATCGCAACGATCGGCACTGCGCCCTTTTGGCCGCCTAATTTCCGGATCGCGGCGGTGGCGGCGATGCCGTTCATGCGTGGCATCTGCACGTCCATCAGAACAAGATCGTAATCGGTGTTCCGGAGCATCTCCAGGGCATGATGCCCATCGCCCGCCTCATCGGAGGTATGACCGGCCTTTTGCAGCATCGCGGCGGCCAAATGCCGGTTGACCGCGACATCGTCCACCACCAGGACATGCAGGCCATGCTCCGCCGGCCGGACCCGTGGCCGTTCGGTTGGGTGCGGCGTCAGTTCGGGGCGCGGCAGCGCAGCGATATGGGCGATCAGCATGCGCTGGCGGATCGGTTTGGGCAAAATGTAGTCGATGCCGGTGGCCGCGGCCTCTGCCCGCAGGCTGGCGGATGGATGGGCGGTGGCCAAAATCAGCCGCATCGCGGCGAACGCCGGGTTGGACCGTATGCGTACCGCCATGTCGTAGCCGTTTTCATCCGGCATCTGATGATCCAGCACGGCGACGGCGAACGGGCTGCCGGCAGCGGCGGCTTGCTGGATCAGGATCATGCCGGCGGCAACGCCGGTTGCGGTCGCGGTTCGGCCGCCGGCGCCTTCGATCTGTTGGCGAATGATCGCCAGGGCGGCGGGATTGTCGTCTATCGCCAGGACGTTGATTCCGTCGAGTGGGTCAGGGCGGTCGTTCGGTGCCGAAGAACTGGCCCGTTCCAGCGGGATGGCGAACCAAAATGTGCTGCCCTTGCCGACCTCGCTTTCGAAACCGATGGTACCGCCTGCGATTTCGACAATCCGGCGGGAGATGGCAAGGCCCAGGCCGGTCCCGCCGTACCGTCGCGTCATCGACGAGTCGGCCTGGGTAAACATCGAAAACAAATAGGGCTTCACATGCTCCGGGATGCCGATTCCGGTATCGACGACCTTGAAGCGGACCCATTCGCCGCCCGTCGGGCCGGGCTCGCGCACAGCGGTGACGACGACGCTGCCGTGTTCGGTGAACTTGATGGCGTTGCCCACGAGGTTCAGCAGTACCTGGCGGATACGCCCGGAATCGCCCAGGAGCGTGCCTGCCAGTTCGGGCGCGGTGAAGCACGCGAGGTCGATGTCGGTTTCGGTCAGCCGGGGGGCGAGGATATCCAGAACGCCCTCGATGACCTGGATCAGTTCGAACGGCTGGCTGACCAGGCTGAAACGGCCGACTTCCATGCGGGAGAAGTCGAGGATGTCGTCGATGATCGTCATCAACGCCTCCGCCGACATGCGAACAGTATTTGCGGCGTGGCGCTGTTCCTCGTCCAGGCCGGTCTCCAGCAACAGGTCTGTCATGCCGACGATGCCGTTCATCGGGGTACGGATTTCATGGCTCATGGTTGCCAGGAATTCCGACTTGGCGCGGCTGCCGGCCTCGGCCTGGTCGCGCGCGATCAGCAGGCTTTTCCGGTAGGCGCGCGAACGGCGGGCCATAAGCAAGGTGATGAAACTGCCCCAGACGATAGCGCACAGCCCGCCATAGATGACGAACAAAAGAATGAACCGCTGAACGCCGAGTGACGCGAGCCGGGCGACCGGGGCGGCCACGTAGGCGGTCAAATCCTCGGTTTGCAGGGGCTGCTGGATCAGGATCGCCGGCACCCGGTCCGGCCCCATCCAGTGGGAAAACGGCATGTTGTCGGCCGCGATCAACTCAACCGCGCTGATCGTGCTGGTTTTGTAGGTCTGCAGCCGTTCTTGCGGGGTCATCGCGAAAACGGAGCCCCCGGGGATAGCCCGCATCAGCAGGCCGGGTCGGGAAGCGATGACGATCACGCCGTGCCGGTCGGCGACGAAGATCTCCCCCGGGGCCGTGGTGCGGGTAATGTTCGACATGTTCAACTTGACCACCGCGGCCCCATCGAAGCGGCCGTTTGCCTGGATCGGGAAGGAATAGAAAATGCCCGGCACGTCCGTGCGCCGTCCCATGGCATACTGGACGCCGGGCTGGCCCCGCTGCGCGGCTTTGAAATACTCCCGGTCGGGAAGCCGCGCGCCAACCAACGTGTCGGCGCGATCGAAGTTGCTGGAAGCGATGCAAAGACCAGTTCGATCGACCACGAACGCCAGATCGACATCCATGGTCCTGGCGACGAACCGCAAATAGGCATTCAGCGCCGCGGGATCGTTGCCAGGACTGGCAAGGGTTTGCTGGACAACCGGTTCGTTGGCCAGCAGCACCGGGACAGAACGCGCATACGCCAGGGACCGCTGAAGGTCGTTGGCGAAACTGGCCAGACGGTCCCGGGCATTGGTTTTGGCGTGCCTGACCTCCGATTGTACTTCATAACCTTCCCAGGCGCCGCTGAGCCACCACGTCCCGCCGGCCAAAAGCAGCAGCGTTGCCAACAGTGCCGGCTTAACGCTGCGAAACAATGTGCCGATCATTCGATCATCTTGGCGTACAGGCATGATCGGGTCCCGGGATGTTGCCAGCCGAAGCGCGGGGTGAAAGCAGGTAAACCGTACATATCACAAGGCAGTGCGGAGACCGACATTTATCGGCCGTGAAACCGTTTCACAGCGAAGACGATCGGACTCTGGATTTTAGATGTGTCGTCGAAATAAATTCCATCGCGCCGGTATTTTGGATGGACGTGCCTGCAACGCCGATACGGGCACCCGGCGCGTGAAGTCTGCATGACACGTCACGCGGTTCTTGACACGAACCGGCCGAATATCCCCAACTCCTCCCATCGAAGGAGGCTGCCACGCGCGACCGCGCCCAAATGAGCCGTTCGGCTTGACCTGGAAGGTTCAGCCGATCATTCCTCCCGCTCCCCGAACCGGAACGGTCCGGACGGGTGTTGCGGAGCCTCCACGATGACCGAAACCGAGCGCAAGCGTCTGCATGTGATCACCTGGGGCTGCCAGATGAACGTGTATGACAGCGGCCGGATGGCGGACGTGCTGGCCCCGCTGGGGTATGGCCCGGCGGCGGAGCCGGACGACGCCGACATGGTGATACTGAACACCTGTCACATTCGCGACAAGGCGGCGGAGAAGGTGTTTTCCGAACTGGGCCGCCTGCGCAAGCTGAAGGAGGCCCGGGGCGGGCGGATGATTCTGGCGGTCGCCGGCTGCGTGGCGCAGGCGGAGGGGGCGGAAATACTGGCGCGGGCACCGTATGTTGATATCGTTCTGGGGCCGCAGACCTATCATCGCCTGCCCGAGATGGTTGCGCGTGCCGCCCGTGCCGGCGGAGCGGTCATCGAGACGGACTTCCCGCCGGAGGATAAGTTCGACCATCTGCCGGAGAGTGCCACGCCGCAGGGCGTCACCGCGTTCCTGACCATTCAGGAAGGTTGCGACAAGTTCTGCAGCTTCTGCGTGGTGCCCTATACCAGGGGCGCGGAGCAAAGCCGATCCGCCGCCACGATCTTGCGTGAGGCGCGGCATCTGGTGTCGCAGGGGACCCGGGAAATCACGCTGCTGGGGCAGAACGTCAACGCGTGGCATGACGACGGTGGGCATGGCGCTGGCTGGCGCCTCGGTCGTTTGCTGCGGGAAATGGCGGAGATACCCGACCTGCTGAGGATCCGTTACGCAACCTCTCATCCGCGCGACATGGACGACGATTTGATCGCCGCGCATCGCGACATTCCGGCGCTGATGCCGTTCCTGCATCTGCCGGTGCAGTCCGGGTCGGATCGCGTGCTGTCGGCGATGAACCGCAAGCACACCGCCGACGATTTCCGCCGCATCGTCGATAAGCTCCGCACCGCTCGGCCGGACCTGGCGCTGTCGTCCGACTTCATCGTCGGCCACCCCGGCGAAACCGAGGCGGACTTTGAGGATACGATGCGTCTGGTGCGCGATACCGGGTTCGCGTTGGCATACAGCTTTAAATACTCCCCGCGGCCCGGCACCCCGGCGGCCGGTGCGCCGGGCCAGGTCGCGGAGGCGGATAAAGACCGCCGCTTGCAGGAACTACAGGCGCTGTTGCGGGAGCAGCAGGCGGTGTTCAACGCCGGGTGCGTCGGGTTGGAACTGCCGGTGCTGTTCACGGGATCTGGCCGTCACCCCGGGCAGATCGCCGGACGATCCCCATTTCTGCAGCCGGTTCACCTTCTAGGAAGTGCCAATCTTATTGGAACTGAATCGTTGGTGCGAATCGTCGCCAACCATCCAAACTCGCTCGCGGGAACCCTTGTCCAGGAGAGACGAACAGCTTGACACAGATCGCTGCCCCCCAGGCACCGCCCACCGCTGCAAGCGGCAAACCAATGGCCGCCTCTGCCGGCGGCAAGGCCATCACCCTCCAGTTCAACGACAACAGCCTGCTGCCCCTGCTTTTGGGGGATCATGACCGCCACCTGGTCAGGATCGAGCAGGCGCTGGGGGTCCGGCTCTCCTGCCGTGGCAATCGTATCGCCATTGCCGGGGATGCCTCGCGGGTCGATGTGGCGCAAGAGATGCTCCGGGGCCTTTGGCGGCGGCTGGAACAGGGTGAAAGCGTGGGACGGGCGGAAATCGAGGCGGCAATTCGGATGGCGGACGCGGAGAACGACCCACGCCTGCCGCTGTCCGACGTGCCGGCGATTCGCACAAGGCGCGGGGCGGTGGGGCCGCGAAGCCCGGGGCAGGTGAGCTATATGGAGGCCCTGTCGAACCACGAAATGGTGTTCGGGGTCGGCCCGGCCGGCACGGGCAAGACCTATCTGGCGGTGGCGCAGGCGGTGGCGATGTTGCAGGCGGGCAAGGTGGACCGCATCGTGCTGTCCCGTCCGGCGGTGGAAGCAGGGGAGCGGCTGGGTTTCCTGCCCGGCGATATGAAAGAAAAGATCGATCCGTATCTGCGGCCGCTGTACGACGCGCTGCACGATATGATGCCTGCCGATCAGGTCATCCGCCGGATGACCAACGGGGAGATCGAGGTCGCGCCGCTGGCCTTCATGCGCGGCCGCACCCTGGCACATTGCTACGCCATATTGGACGAGGCGCAGAACACCACCGCGATGCAGATGAAGATGTTCCTGACCCGCATGGGCGAGGGCACGCGGATGGTGATCACCGGCGATCTGAGCCAGGTCGATCTGCCCAAGGGCGTCCGGTCCGGGCTTCGTGATGCGTTGGATACGCTGGAAGGCATCCAGGGCATCGGCGTGGTGCGGTTCGCGCAGCGGGACGTCGTGCGGCATCCCCTGGTCGCGCGCATCGTCGGCGCGTATGATGCCCGCGAAGCAGCGCAGGGCGAGGTGCTGCGGGAGCGTGAGCGCCCGTATTCAAGCGAGTTATGAAGTAGCGATGGAACCTCCTAGTACCCGGCCGCCCGACCTCGATGGTCCAACCGTCGATGTCGTCGTGGCGGATCCGGCTTGGCACAGGGCGATACCGAACGCCGGCACGATTGTCCGGCGGGCCGCCCGTGCCGCGAAGATGGAGGGCACGATCGTGCTGTCCTCCGACCGGGTGGTGCGCGGGCTGAACCTGCGGCACCGCGGCAGAAATAAGCCCACCAACGTGCTGACGTATGAGCATCCGGCGCCGGAGATCATCCTGGCGCTGGGCGTCGTGCGTGCCGAGGCCGCGGCCCGGGGCCGGCTGCCAGGACACCATCTGGCGCATCTGGTGGTGCATGGGGCGTTGCATCTGGCTGGCGAGGACCACGACCATCCGGGCGACGCGCGCCGCATGGAAATGGCGGAATCCCGTATCCTGCACCGCATCGGCGTGCCCAACCCGTGGAAACGCGCATGAGCGCGCATCGGGGCACATTGTTGGGAAGGCTGGGCTATCTGCTTGGGCGCAAACAGGCGGAGCATTCCTTGCGGGACTCCATCGCGGAGTTGGTGCAAGAGGCGGCGGACGCCCAACAGACGCCGGGTGAGGCCCCGGAGTTGGACCGGCATGAGCGGCTGCTGATCGCCAACGTGCTGCGCTTGCGGGAAACCACGGCTGACGATGTGATGGTGCCGCGGGCGGATATCGTGGCGATGCGGGCGGATGTGACGCTGGCACAGGCCATCGAACTGATCCGCAACGACGGTCACTCCCGCCTGCCGGTGTACCGGGAGCAGTTGGACGATGTGATCGGCATGATCCACATCAAGGATGTGTTCGCCTATGTCGGCCGGCCGGAGGCGTTCTCCCTTGAGGCGATCATGCGCAAGCCGCTGATGGTGGCGCCGCAGATGCCGGTGCTGGACCTGCTGGCGCAGATGCGGTTGCAGCGGATGCATCTGGCGTTGGTGGTCGATGAATATGGCGGGATCGACGGGCTGGTGACGATCGAGGATCTGGTCGAGACCATAACCGGCGACATTGCGGACGAGCATGACGATGTCGAGGCGCCGATGCTCACGGAGCGCCCGGACGGGGCGCTGGATTTGAACGCGCGCATGCCGATCGAGGACTTCGAGGAGAAGATCGGCCCGATCCTGACCGAGGATGAGCGGGACGCGGATATCGATACGGTCGGCGGGCTGGTTTTCACCCTCGCCGGGCGTGTGCCGACGCGGGGAGAGGTGATCAGTCACCCCTCGGGCTATGAATTCCGCGTGCTGGATGCCGATGCAAGGCGGATCCGGCGGCTGCGGGCTCGGCGGACGGACTCGGCTCCCAAGCCGGCCGCTGCGGCTTAGGGGACGCGGCGACTCAAGCAAACCGTCCGGCGGAACCTTTCCGCTGAGACGGTCATCGCCGTGCACACCGGCCGGACAGGCGGATCGTGCCGCTAATAGCTCCGGGGCAGCCCCAGGACATGTTCCGCGATATAGGACAGGATCAGGTTCGTGCTGATCGGCGCCACCTGATACAGCCGGGTTTCGCGGAATTTCCGCTCGATGTCGTATTCCTCGGCGAAGCCAAATCCACCGTGGGTCTGAATGCAGGCTTCGCCGGCGGCCCAGGATGCCTCGGCGGCGAGCATCTTTGCCATGTTGGCTTCTTCGCCCGGCGTCTCGCCTGCCTCGAACTTGTCGCACCCGGCCTGCACCATCAGTTCGGCGGCGCGCATTTGCGCATAGGCGCGGGCGAGCGGAAACTGGATGCCCTGGTTCTGGCCGATGGGGCGGCCGAAGACCTGGCGTTCGCGCGCGTAGTCGCTGGCTTTGTTCAGGAACCATTTGGCGTCGCCGATACACTCCGCGGCGATCAGCAGGCGTTCGGCGTTCATGCCGTCCAGGATGTAGCGGAAGCCGCGGCCCTCGATGCCGACCAGATTCTCGGCCGGGATCTCCATGTTATCGAAGAACACTTCGGTCGAGTTGTGGTTCATCATGGTACGGATCGGGCGGATGGTCAGTCCGTTCCCCAGCGCGGCGCGCATATCGACGATGAAAGTCGAAAGACCCTCGGTCTTCTTGGCTGTTTGGTCCTTCGGCGTCGTCCGAGCGAGAAGAAGCATCAGGTCGGAGTGTTCGGCGCGGCTGGTCCAGACTTTTTGGCCGTTGACGATGTATTTGTCGCCTTCCTTGCGGGCGAAGGTGCGTAGCGACGTCGTGTCGGTGCCGCTGGTCGGTTCGGTGACGCCGAACGCCTGCAGGCGCAGTTCGCCGGTTGCGATCTTCGGCAGGTAGGTCTTCTTCTGAGCGTCGGTGCCGTGCCGCAGGATCGTGCCCATGATATACATCTGGGCGTGGCAAGCCGCGCCGTTACAGCCCTCGGCCTGGACGGTTTCCAGGATCGCGGCGGCGGCGGACAGCGGCAGGCCGGCGCCGCCGAATTCCTCGGGGATCAGCGCGCCGAGGTAGCCGCCTTCTGTCAGCGCGCGGACGAATTCGGTCGGGTAGCCGCGTTGTTCATCCAGCTTGCGCCAGTATTCGCCGGGAAATTTGCTGCACAGCTTGCGGACTTCCTCGCGGATTTCGGCGTGGGGGTCGGCGCGTAACTGGTCTTTCATGGCGATCTCCGCAAACAGGCAGGTGTGCTTATTGTGTTTGCCCGGACCCTGGCAACCCGCAAGGGGCAGCGAAAGCCGCGCATAGCTGGTCTGGCTGCGATGCCCGCTTGCCGGATGGGGTGAAAGTGGTGTTATCGGCCCTGTCAGAGTTCTGATTTGAAGGATTGTTCTCATGCCCGCAGGCGAGTCCCTCGCGCCGTCCCCGTTCGACCAGTTCAAGGTCTGGATGGCGGAGGCGGAAGCGGCCGAACCGAACGACCCGAACGCGATGGTCGTTGCGACAGCGACGCCGGATGGACGGCCATCGCTGCGGGCGATCCTTCTGAAGGGCGTCGATGAGCGCGGGTTCGTGTTCTATACCAATAAGGAAAGCCGCAAGGGCGGGGAACTGGCGGTTAATGCCCGGGTCGCGCTGCTGTTCCATTGGAAGTCCCTCAGGCGGCAGATCAGGATCGAAGGCGTCGTCGAACATGTGACGGATGCGGAGGCTGATGCCTATTACGCCTCGCGCCCGCGCATATCCCGGCTAGGCGCCTGGGCATCCACGCAGTCCAGACCGTTGGCACAGCGAACAATTCTCGAAGAGCGCCTGGCGGAAATGGAGGCTCGTTATCCGGACGAGATTCCCCGGCCAAGCTACTGGTCCGGCTACCGGGTTCTGCCGGAAACGTTCGAGTTCTGGCAAGACATGCCGTATCGGTTGCATGATCGGACCGTTTACCGTTGCTCCGCGGCGGGCACCTGGGACCAGAGCAAACTCTTTCCGTAGGTCGGCTGTCGCGGACATCGCTTGCAACGACAACGCAAACCTGCATTGCTCTATACGCAACCCGTTTGGAGGAGCTGACAATGGCTATACGCAAGATATTGCTGCCCCTGACCGGCACCGCGGCGGGTGAAGCCGCGCTTGCGACCGCGCTGACGATCGCGCGGCGGTGGAATGCTCACGTAACGGCATTGCACGTCCGGGTGGACAGCCGCGATGTCGCGCCGCTGGCCGGAGAAGGCCTGTCAGGTGCGATGATCGAGGAGATGATGTCGGCCACCGAGAAAGAGAGCAACGACCGCGCCCACGCCGTCCGCTCGCTGTTCGAGCGGTTTGTCGCTCGGCATGACGTCGCGGTGCAGGAGGCGCATCCGGGGGCCGATCATGCGACCGCCAGCTTTGCCTCGGTCACCGGGCGGGAAGAAGATATCGTCGCGCAGCAGGCACGCTTGGCGGACCTGACCGTGGTTCCGCATCCGGACGCCGGGGAGGATGTGTCGTCGTCGGACGCGCTGCATGCGGTGTTGTTCGATTCGGGGCGGCCGGTTCTGATCTCTCCGCAGGCGACGCCGGGCATGATCGGCACGCGGGTTTGCATCGCCTGGAACGGGACCGCGGAGTCGGCGTCGTCGGTGCTGGCGGCGATGCCATGGATGCAACGGGCCGAGGGTGTGGCTATCCTGTCAGCCGACGGGTATCAGCGGCGCGGACCGGGTGCCCCCGACTTGGCGTCTTATCTGGCACTTCACGGTGTGCGGGCGGAGATTGTCACCTTCAAATCGGTCGGTGGTTCGGTTGGGGCCGGATTGCTGGACGCCGCGGCGAACTTCGGCTGCGATATGTTGTCGATGGGGGCTTATTCGCACTCCCGGCTGCGGCAGTTGATCCTGGGGGGCGTGACCCGGCATGTGCTGGAGCATTCAACCCTGCCGGTGATGATGAACCGCTGATGGTGTGACGGTGTTCGCCCGGCTTGTCCGGGCCAACACGCCGGCAGGGGTTAAAAGAGCTTATCCTTGGGACTGAGCTTGACGATGATGTCTCCGGGATCGGACAGGTTCAGCATCGCGCGGGCCCGTTCATCCAGGGTATCGGGATCCAGCCGGCTGGCCCGCAGTCCGCTGACGCGGGTTTCCCAGCCATCCCTTTCGGCTTTTGCCGCGGCCTGATCGGCCTGCACCTGCTTCAGCAATGCCTGCCGTTGCGCGAAGGCGACCAGACCACGGTCCCCTTGAGTGGCGTTCCAGCCAAAAAACGCGGTGATCGCCAAAAACACCGCCGGGGCGATCATGATCCGTGCGCGTCGCTTGAGTTCTCGGCCGAATGACATCGCATGCTCCAGGGTTCGCGGGCGGGATTCTAGCGCAGCCGTCATGGCCGGTGAACGAAAATCCCTCTAAGCTGCCGATTTTTCGTGATTTCTCGTGACGATGCGCGGCTGCGCCGGACTTTCGGTGTGGTCCGCCGCGCGGGCCGGGAGATCACGCGTTGACAGAAAACGGTGCCGAACGCATCGTCCGGCCGATTGAATCCAGGAAACGGCCTCACGATGTCTCAACACACCCTGCAACAGCCGATCGAAGCCCTTTGGGAACGTCGGGAAACCCTGTCTTCCGCCACCAAGGGGGAGGCGCGGGACGCTGTCGAGGCGGCGTTGGAAGCGCTCGATACCGGCGAGGTGCGGGTCGCGGAGAAGGGCGAATCCGGCTGGCATGTGAACCAGTGGCTGAAGAAGGCGGTGCTGCTGTCGTTCCGGCTGACGGATTCGGTGCCGATGGAAGGCCCCGGCGGGGCGCCGGTCTGGGACAAGGTGCCGATGAAGTTCACCGGATGGGGTGAGAACCGCTTCAAGGAAGCCGGATTTCGCGCGGTGCCGGGCGCTGTTGTTCGCAAGTCCGCGTTCATCGCGCCGGGCGCTGTTTTGATGCCCAGTTTTGTCAATGTCGGCGCCCGGGTCGGGCGCAACACGATGGTCGATACCTGGGCCACCGTCGGAAGCTGCGCGCAGATCGGGGAGAACTGCCATTTGTCCGGCGGCGTGGGTATCGGCGGGGTGCTGGAACCCTTGCAGGCCAACCCGGTCATCATCGAGGACGATTGCTTTGTTGGCGCCCGGTCCGAGGTCGCGGAGGGCGTGGTGGTGGAGCGCGGTGCGGTGTTGTCGATGGGCGTGTTCATCGGCGCGTCCACCAAGATTATCGATCGGGCCACGGGTGAGATTTTCATGGGCCGGGTGCCGGCCTACTCGGTGGTCGTGCCGGGTTCGCTGCCGGGTAAACCGTTGCCCGATGGTTCGCCGGGTCCGTCGCTGTACTGCGCCGTTATCGTGAAGGTGGTCGATGCGCAGACCCGGGCGAAAACCTCCATCAACGAGTTGTTGCGCGATTGATCGACTTAACCGATCCCTTGCCGCTGGCGCAGTCGCTGATTCGCTGCGCCTCGGTGACACCCGCCGACGGCGGCGCGCAGGACGCTCTGTCCGATATGCTGGGCCGGTTGGGGTTTATCATCCACCGGCTGCGGTACGGTGACATCGACAATATCTTCGCCCGGTTGGGAACCGGCGGGCCGCATATCTGCTTCGCGGGCCATACCGACGTGGTGCCTGTCGGCGCGGCCAACTGGCGCAGCGATCCGTTTGGCGGCGAGGTGCGAAATGGCGTTCTGTATGGGCGCGGCGCCTGCGATATGAAGGGCGCGATTGCCGCGTTTGTGTCGGGCGTGGCCCAGCACCTGGAAAAGGGGGCGCCGAAGGGGTCGATCAGTTTCCTGATTACCGGCGACGAGGAAGGTCCGGCCACCGATGGCACCGTGAAGGTGCTGGAGTGGATGCGGGCGAACGATCAGATTCCCGATTTCTGTCTGGTCGGCGAACCCACTTGTCCGGTGAAGCTGGGCGATATGGTCAAGATCGGCCGGCGCGGCAGTGTAAACATCAAGATCGAGGTGCATGGCACGCAGGGGCATGTCGCCTATCCGCATCGGGCGGATAATCCGGTGCACCGGCTGATCCGGGCGCTGGACGCGCTGACATCGGCGCCAATCGACGCGGGGACTGACTGGTTTGAGCCATCGTCGCTGCAGGTGGTTAGCATCGACGTGGGCAACAGCGCGACAAACGTCATACCGTCGTCGGCGCGTGCCGCATTGAACATCCGGTTCAACGATGGACATTCAGGCGCCTCGCTCATCGCCTGGGTGCGTGCGACGGTCGCGCGATACGCGGAGCGTTTCGATCTGGAGTCGTCGGTCAGCGGCGAGTCGTTCGTTACCAAGCCGGGGCCGCTGGTCGATATCCTGCGGGATGCCATCGCCGGCGCGACCGGGATCGATCCCAAGCTGGACACGGGCGGCGGCACGTCCGATGCCCGGTTTATCGCCAACTATTGCCCGGTTGCGGAATTCGGCCTGGTCGGTGCCACGATGCATCAGGCCGATGAATGTGTGCCGGTGGCGGAACTGCGCGATTTGGCGAAAATCTACCGGGATATCGTCGCGGCCTTCCTGGTATGAGTGGCGGCAGTGTATCGCGGAAAAGCGTCCTGATTGGATTGTGGCGGGTCGCGCGCGGGAAGCCCGATGGCATCGCTTATTTTGGCGGCGATGCAGCGTCATTTCTGTCGAGTCTGGCGCCCCTCTTGGCATTTCCCTTGGTTGGCGCCGTGGCCGGGCTGTTCACCGAGGGGCCTGGTCAGGCGCTGACGGACTTGGCGATGACGCTGTGTGCGTTGCTGACTCCGGCCGTCGTCTCTTACGAGTTGGCCAGGTTTTGGCAACGGACGGATGCCTGGGTTCGGTTTGCCACCGCATTCAACTGGTGCGAATGGATTCTGCCTGTCCTGGCCTGCCTGATCCTGGTCCCCCTCAGCGTGGCGATCACCCTCGGTATGAACGAGGATGCGGCTAGCCTGATCCTGCTGGGTTGTCTCGGCTCATACGGTTTGTGGCTGCATTGGTTTCTGGCCCGGAACGCGCTCTCGCTCTCGGGGCTCCGGGCGGCGGTATTGGTGTTCGTGGTGAATCTGGCGACGGTCGCGGTGGTGATGGGGCCGCGTCTGCTGATCCACGGACTCGCATGAACGCGGTGCCCGGTGTGGCCGCGGGATTGTTCGCGGCCTTGCGTCTCGCGCGCGGATGCCGGGACGGTGTTGCGCTGGTGTCTGGCGAGCATCGAACGGTCGTTCGCAGTTTCTGGGCGATAGGGCTGTCCCTGCCGCCGGTTATCGTGCGGATGCTGATGTCTTGGGCGGTGGACGGCGTGCCGGCGGACCCGGTTCATGCCGCCGGGCGCGAGGTGATCGTGTTCGTGCTGGGTTGGCTGGTGTTTGTCGAATTGACACACCGGCTGGCGCCGATGATCGGCAAGGCGGATCGATGGGGCCGTTACATCGTGCTGTGGAACTGGTGCAATGTGGTGGAAGGCGGGATGGTTGTCGTCGGCGGCATTCCGGGGGCGCTTGGGGCACCGGTCATTGTCGATCAGGCGTGCGATCTGATTATGATCGGCTGGGCGCTTTGGCTGGAATGGTACGCGACCCGGCTGACCTTGGGCGTTGGGATACTGACCGCTGTCTGGCTGGTGGTGCTCGATCAGTCGATCGGGATTTTCCTGGCCTCGCTGGCGGTTGCGCTGTCGCCCTGACCGGAGAATGGACTGTCGGGGTAGCCGACGCGGATCAGCGTAAGGCCGTCCGGCGGCGCGGTTGGACCGGCGGCGGCTCGATCGCGGGCCTGTAGCGCGGATTGCACGCGATCCGGGGGCCAGCGCCCTTCGCCCACAAGTTTCAGCGTGCCGACGAAATTGCGGACCTGATGATGAAGGAAGCTGCGCGCTTCGGTCACGACTTCCACGATGTCATCCTGCCGGACGACATCCAGCCGGTCCAGCGTGCGGACCGGGGATTTTGCCTGACAGGATGCTGCTCGGAATGAGGTGAAATCGTGCCGTCCGAGCAGCAGACGGGCGGCGGCTTGCATGGCGGTGGCGTCGAGCGGGTGTGGGACATGCCACACGCGGCTTGCCATCAGCGCGGGTCTGCTGCGCCGGTTGAGAATACGGAACCGGTAGGCCCGTTGGTTGGCCGAGAAGCGGGCGTTCCAGCCGCCTGAAACGGGGCAGGCCTGCAGCACCACGACCGGGTAGGGTTTCATATGATAGTTCAGGGCATCCCGAACGGATTTGCCGCTATGGCCGTCGGGCAGGTCGATATGCGCGACCTGGCCTTCGGCATGGACGCCGGCGTCGGTTCGCCCGGCCACGATGCTGGCGACCGGTTGTCCGCCGTTCAGATTGGCGGCGGCCTGTTCCAGTACCTGTTGCACGGACAGACCGTTGATTTGCCGCTGCCAGCCGATGAATGGGGTGCCGTCATATTCAAGCAACAGGGCCCAGCGTGTCATGATCCAAGCAGGGTGCCGGGGGCGACCGGGTGGCCGCGCAGAAAGGCGCCCGCTTCAAGGACTCCGCGGCCGGGCAACTGGACTTTGGTGAGGCGCAGTGCCTGGTCGCCGCAGGCGATCGTCAGAGCGGAGTCGAGCGTGGTGCCGGGAATGCCGGCGGCGTGGACTGGGGTTGCGGCGATGACCTTAAAGGCCTGCCCATCAAGCGTCGTGAAGGTGCCGGGCCAGGGATCGAACGCCCGGATCTGCCGGTCGATGACCGCGGCGGGGCGGGTCCAATCGATGCGTCCATCCTCCTTGCTGAGCTTCGGGGCGTAGGTTGCCTCGGCCTCCGGTTGGGCAACCGGGGTGGGCCAGGACGACAGCGCCTCCAGGATCAGGTTTGCCCCCAAATCGGCCAGCGTATCGTGAAGAATGGCGGCGGTGGTCGTCGCTGTGATCGGCACGCTTCGGCGCAGCAGCATCGGCCCGGTGTCCAGGCCGGCTTCCATCTGCATGATAGTGATGCCGGTTTCGGTGTCCCCGGCAAGGATGGCGGCTTGAATTGGCCCGGCGCCCCGCCAGCGCGGCAACAGGCTGGCATGGATGTTGAGGCAACCGTGCCGGGGGGCATCCAGCATGGCTTGCGGCAGGATCAGGCCATAGGCGGCCACGACGGCGGCGTCCAGATCGAGCGCTGTGAACGCGGCTTGCGCGTCCGGGTCGGTTCGCACACGGGCAGGCGTGCGAACCGGAAGACCCAAAGTGTCGGCAGCGACATGCACAGGCGATTTGCGAACAGCCTGCCCGCGGCCAGCCGGGCGGGCGGGCTGACAGTACACGGCCGCAATCGTATGGCCGGCCTGATACAGCGCCTTCAACGCGGGAACGGCGAAATCCGGGCTGCCCATAAAAGCGAGGCGCATGGTGCTATCGCTTCCGCTCATCCTGAAGCTGGCGCTGCTCCTTAGCGAGACGGCGCATGATCATGTTCCGCTTCAGTGCGGACAGGTGATCGACGAACAGTACGCCGTCCAGGTGATCTATTTCGTGTTGGAGGCAGGCAGCGAGAAGTCCGTCGCCCTCGATTTCCCGCTTCGCCCCGGTTTCGTCGAAGTAGCGCACTTTGACCCGGGCGGGGCGGGTAATGTCGGCGTATTGGTTGGGGAGGGAGAGGCAGCCTTCTTCCCGTGTGGCGAGTTCATCGCTGAGTGCCACGATTTCCGGATTGATCAGACAGATCGGCTGATTTTTCTCATTGGGCACCAGGTCGATGGTAAAAAGCCGAAGGCTGTGGCCGATCTGCGGGGCGGCCAGTCCGATTCCGGGGGCCTTGTACATCGTGGCGAACATGCGCGGGATCAGGTCGCGAATCAGATCGGTGTGCATGGGTTTGACCGCAAGCGCGCGGGTTTTCAAGACCTGATGCGGTGCGATCAGGATCGGCAAGGTGTCGCTGGACGTTGTGGTGGTTTCGATGCTCATGATGACGCAGCATCTAGCGTTGCGGCCGCTGCCGATCAACGCCGTATCAACTCTTTCGCCGGGCAGCGGTCATATCCCTCTTGCAAGTACGGGTTGGGGTGCCAAGATGTTCCTCCGACCGGGATGCCTTGAAG